>JAGVDA010000533.1 GCA_020058975.1 Thermosynechococcus sp. WC_1
CTCTATTTCATACATTAGATAACCTGAGATTGCCTCGTCTTCAAATTCCTCCTCATCCAATTCACCGAGGGATTCGCTAAATTCTTCATTGTATATACCTTCTACTTCATGGTTAGAATAATCTGTGATCGCCTCATCTTCAAATTCCTCCTCGTCCAATTCATAGTGAAGCTCGCTAAATCCTTCCGTCTCTAGCCCCTCTAATTCATGGTTAGGATAGTCCGCGATCGCCTCTTCTTCTTCAAATTCTTCCTCATCCGTTCCGTGGAGAAATCCATCAAATTCTTCAGCCTCACCGATCGAATCCCATCCATCCTCAAAAGCCTCAAGAAAAGGACTTTCAAGCTGAACTCCAGGCGCAGGAACTCGCCACTGTGCGATTCTTGCCTCGTCAGCCAAAAAGTCCTCATTAAGAAATGGTGACTCTGGTTCTTGTTTCGGTTCGTGGGAATCAAAATAGCTCTGGAACGGTTCGGGTGAGGAAGACATGGATATCTCCTAAATATATTGGGTTAATCAATGAAAACAATCATGAAAAGTCTATGACCAAGTTTTTAAGTCTCGGCTTATCGATCAGGAACGTACCTTGTCTTTCATATTGCGATCGGTTGCCAACGACCAATAGTTGATAATCAGCCTCATATCTTTTTCAACTTCATTAGGCGCTCCAGTTACCGCAGGAATTTTATCCGCATAGAGAGCAGACACCGTGATTGGATCGTTATAAGTTCCAATCTCAATTTGGGTTAACAGTCTGGATAGAGGGTCAGCTAGACGGAAGAAATAGTTAGCTTTAGCGTGAACAGGCATTTTGACTTGATTTGCAATCTTCTTCAACCGTTCCTCCTCATTGGAACCCTCTGCCCTTACAGAGACAACTATGGGAGAATCAAACTCCAGGCTCAAATGAAACCAAGACATCATCGATACAAACCAGAACTCTTCTTGGGAGAGATTGCCATTGATGCGGCGGGTTCTCAACATGTCATGGAGGCGACGGGCTAGAAGGGAGATCGTCGCGTCATCTGTTTGCTTCATGCCGCTAGTATTTCCAAAATTAGCGATCGCAACCCAAACCTCTTTTAGAAATTCCTCAAATGTGCTGACAAATTCACGATTAGCGTTAACTGGTTTTTCATAGGGGTAGGGCTTATTATCCCTCGTACCATGATTGAGATCCATGCCAAACATGCGATAGTAGGCATTTCGGCGAGAAGCTCCCTGGTCTGGGCGAATATAGCTTGATACGGAGTAGATACTAAAGGGGGCGGCATCTCTAAAGAACAACTCTTCCGTATTCCGCAGCCAATGTTGATTACTGGCAAGGGGTACGCCCAATCGCTCTCCATGTCGATACTCATAGATCACCTGTCGGAAGACTTCGTAGAGGCATGTATTTTCGATTAAATAGGCATAAATTAAATGATCCCATCCAACAGTAGTATTAGCAGTTATGAACTTCTTTTGGTTTAAATTAGCAACGGGAAATTTGTTAAGTAAGTAGCTGGGCAGTTCTGAAATATCACTCCGCCGCTGAGGATGTCCTAGGGGAAGATCTTCATACCAAGTTCTGAACTCCCAGGACAATTCTATTAGCGCAGACAGCTCCAATGGATGCAACCGAAAAAGTCCTTCTGCTTTCTGAGGATCGATAAAAATGCCTGTTGCATTCTGGGGAGTAGCAGAAACGAATCGTCTAAACATTAGATTTCCTTCCTTATTTAATCATTGAAACTATTAGTGAATAGCTAGAGAATATTTTGAGTGAAAATTATTACTGTCCATCTGTAAACTCTTCCTTGCAACCATGAGTTAATGCTGAATCATTTATTGTCGGGCTGCTTGCTTTCGCCTTTTCATTTACGCTTGGTAAGCACCATTCTGGTGAGGGTCCTATCAGTACCTGTTTTATTTTGCCGAATTCCGTTTGGGCATCTTCTGGTTTTCTAGGGATCGGGGGACTTTTGGGAGTCTTTGCTGCATCTGCCATGGTTCTCTGCTCCTTTGTTTGTTGAAATCTCAAAGTGTCTGTTAGGGGGTTACTACTTTTGTTAGTTGAATTTTGATTTTCTGTCTTTTTATCTGGCTGGGATGCTCCTGGTGAAGTGTTTTCTAGTCTGGCTTTTTCCTCTGTCATTGGTTTCTTCTCCTAATAACGATCGAATATCAAGCAACTTGCAAAGTCTCCCCCAGCCTCAGCATCCAATCTCTTTGCTGTTGCAAAACCACCAAAGCCAGATCGGATTGCGTTGCCGCAAGATATCCCGTTAGTGCCAGCAGCCGGAGTGGTTCCGTCCAGACCCAATGATGCGACGTGTAAAGTGCCGCTCCACCCTGTTGCTCCAGTTTTGCCAACGCTTCTGGGCTAACCCGCCTGGGGTCAATCAGCATCGCCAGGGAATCGCCTCGAAAGGCACGCATTGGAGCCACCAGCGTCAGCTCCGCAATTCTCGGCAGCAATGGCAAGGATTGTTGCAACAACTCTCGCACACCAGGTCTGGCTCGTGCCAAATTCAGCTCCTGTCGCCACGTTCGCTCCAGGTCATCCCAAGGCCCCCGACCAAAAAACAGACGACACATTTCGATGCCCAGCAACAGACGGAGATAGCCGATCGGGTGAGGATCCCCTGGAAGATAACGGAAGGCGATCGCCTCACCACCATCAATCACCGTATGCAGCCCCGAAACCGCCGCATAGCCCGTATGCGCGAACGCAAACGTATCAGCAGCAATTTCACTCGACCAACTCGCCCACATCCCAGCCACCTGTGGCGACACCACTGATAGCTCCCTGTCTAGAAGAGTTGCCAGTTCGTCACTCCAACCAATAAACTGAGCAACTTGGTGCCCCGCTTCATGGATCAATGCTGTCGGACGGTAGAGATTGTGTCGCGTAATCTTAATCGCCGCCGTCAGGCTTTCCGTCTTCCCATCCCACAACCGCAGTCCGGCTTTGAGAATGGAGGCTCCCAACCCTTTATCGAGATAAGTCAACACGGGCGGCGTGGTTTTCCCCAGATGATCCAGCAACTGCGACATACTGCGACGAGCTAATACATCACAGGCACGCAGCAGGGCGGCCAGATTTGGACTGGTTCGAGTACTGAGGGCATCACCATAGAAATCCAGCAACGTTTCCGTGCGTAGATAATGCTGCCGAAATTCCAACAATTGGCGTTGAACCTGATTAATCTCATTTGGTGTTCTCGCCCCATTCAACTGACTTTGCAGCGTCGCCGCCTCCCGCTGGAGCCGTTCCACCGCCGCCGATAGATTCTGGCGCAGCACAATCCCCGTATACTTTTCCAGCCCCTCCCAAACACTCGCCGCCGCCAAATCGTCTAAATCCCCCAGGCGCGACGCGGCCATCGCCCAGTGTGACACCTGACGGGCAAGCTGTAAACGCAGCGCAGCGGTATCTTCAACCACGATGGAACCCTGGAGTGACTTGGATATTCGCATCGGGCATACCTCCCTTAGCTTGTATTTCCTGGATATTGACCGACTCTCCGCGCAAGATTTTCCGCAGATGTGCCAATCCAGGTGGATTGGTAAAGACAATTTTCAGCGTCACCCCATCGGCAGGGTTTTCCGTAGCAGTAATGAAATCCGGCGATTTCTGTTGTAAGTAAGTCGTCAGATTCTTGCCCAGCCATTCAATTAGATTTTTAATAACCCATTCCCGCACCGCCTGAGGCAGACGACTCAAAATTCGTCCTCGCGATCCTTTCGGCGGCACTTTACCGTGGATCGTTTTCATGTGGCTATGGTGCTTTCCAGTCAAGATTTTTTTCAACCGTGGTTCATAGATCGCACTTAAATGGGGCATAACCATACCGATCGATACCTTTTGACGGAGCTTCACCGCGATCGATTGAGCCACGGCCTCACTGAGAAATAGATAGATTTTAATTTGGTCGCGTGGGAAATCAAATCGGATATTGAGTTGTCGGGTGCGTCTGGCTTTTGGTGCGCCACCAGCTACTGGCACCATTTGCGGACGGGCTTCCGGAATCTCCAGATAGTAGAGCCGCTGACCCACGGCGGTTGTGGGCTGATGATCGAGGTATTTCTCTGATACCTCCCGTCCCAATCCGGGCTGACCGAACACCATTCCCGCCGCTTCTGGGGTGAGGGGATGCAGATGCGTCCAAGCCGCGATCGTTCCCAGCCCGGGCACATGCCTCTCAGACTTGCAAATTTGACTCAGTAGCGTTCCAGGAATTGCTTCGTAAAGGTGAACCCGTGCCTTGATCGCTCGACCTGGCGACAGCCCGAGTCGATCTTGCAGAAATTCCGCCAGTGGCACATCACAAAAAGTTTTCACCACCCGTGCCATGTGAGGAGTAATGGTCGTTTCATAGATTCTGGTACATTTTTTGTAACGTTTTGCACCCTGCAATGGCTGCATCACCCAGGTACCCTTGATGCCAGTCGTCTCTCGTAGCTCCGGCCTGGCTTCATACACCCGCTCTGGCAGGACAGGCGGCAGATTGACGGTAGCAGCCTGCTCAAAGGCTTCTAGCGCGTAGCCTTCCAACAGTTCCTGGTTATCCAGAATGTACTCTGGCAGTGCAGCAATCTGGCGTACCGTATCTTCCAGCGTAGCGGCAACCGCAGATCGAGCGGCATAGACTTCATTTTCAGGCGTGGCTTCCAGATGGATTAAACGCAGACCCACATCTACCATAGCCTGAGATAGTGCTGGGGCATGTTCAGGACCAATAAACTTTTTGATCAGTTTGGCCACCCAAGGGGCGAACCAATTGATAAATTTGATTCGACCACCCACCAGGCTCATTCCCAGCTTTAAAACGGGCAGAATGGCAGGAATGAAGTTTTGCACTAGCGGGATCGGATCTTCTCCCTCTCTCAATTCACCTAGCTGTGTTACAAACTGGGCGCGTGCCCGATCTAACTCGCTGAGAGGATCGTGGGTGATTGGCTGCTGCGATTCTTTAACATATTCAGCGATCGCCAATTCCTGTTCTACAGCCTCTTTAGTAAACAAGAGATTCGCAATTTGCCCATCAAACTCCCGTTGAATTCCAGAAATATCCGGCGTGGCATCTTCTTCAGTAGTGGTTTCTTCTTCAAATTCCTGATTCAGAAAGCGTTTAGCAAATTGATCTGCCACGGGGCGCAGAGCCGCAGGTATATTGTTGACCCCATATTGCATAACTTTTTTAATCATTGACGGGATCACTTCCTTGAGCTTTTGCAGGATGGGCTTGAGTACCAACTGGCCAGCTAGGTTAATCCCCTTTTTTACAAAACCACCAGCTTTCTTGAGAAAACTACCTAAGAAATTCTCAAAACTGGGAGAAAGACTGTTTTGAGGTTCATATCGATCGATAAATGATTCAATTTCTGCTTCATCGAGGCTACTTGGGTTACGTTGTCCAAATTCATTTGCCATCGTGTCCAGAAACAGCTCTGCTTCTGTAACTAAAGGTGTGAAGTGCTGCTCTAGCATCCGTACAGCCTGCATCTTCTGAACCAGTGGATCGCCATACTCACTCTCAAATCGATCTTGATAAAGTTCGTTAGCCTCACTGACTAACTCATATACCGCCTCATCGAATTCCTCATCATAGAGTTCGTTAAGAAACTCCATCGCCTCCTCAGCTTCAGGATCGATCGTGCCTTCTTCCTCTTTCAACTCGTAGACGGAACGGAATGGACTATCGAGACGAGCATTTGAGTAAGACACTTGTCCTTCTATCACTTCTGAATCTTCACCAACAAAGTTCGTGATTGTAGTGTTCGGAAAGGGAGACTCAAAGTCTTGAGTGAGGGATTGAGAGCCGTAATTCTCTTCTGTAAAAGATGACATTTTACCTCTTAATCGGCTGAAGAATATGGAAAAGTAGAAGTGAATCGAGTTCTTCCGACACAAATTGAAATCGAAAGAATACAATGCTTATTACTAGTATGTAAAAGTCAATCTTTAATAAGACTTTTTAGTTTTAGCTCACACTAAAATTAATGAAAGCAACCACTTGTTAGACTGAAAAAACTCTACCCAATCTCTTGCTAGAGCTTAGGTTGATAGCTATTCCTTATTTTTTAAAAACTTGTCTTCATATTGAAAATTATCTGCTTAACATCTTAAATTAGATATTTGTACAGACAAGATTTAGTATAATTTTTATTTTCCTGATGAATATATTTAACTAATTAATTTGTAATAATAATCACAGTATTAAAGTAGTACGAAATAACTAATTTGAGTTAACTGACATGCCTTGAATACAGAAATTACATCAAATGTCACAGCCAGCTACAGATTAGACGGGTACTATTTCAAGTCGAGACAGCTTACCCTGTAAGCATTTTAGGTTTTGTTTGAGAGAGTAAGCTCCACAGCCATTTTCACTGAGCAAGATCCTAATCAAAGTATTCCGCTTTAAGTTGCCATCTGTATTGACATCCTCCCACCGCTAATCGGAGTACCGATATAGCGGGGGATTCCCAAACATCGTTATTTGGGTTTCTGCCTCTTTCCCTTTCGGGTTTCACGCAACTGCCCATTAAAGGATTCTCTATCGGGTCTAACGTTCGCTCCACAGACTGACACGGCTAGCCCAACCGCCAAAATATTATGTGCAGCATTGATATCTCGATCATGGCTCATCCCACACTTAGCAATACTGTTCGGTTAAGACGAATCAGAGTAAATTAGTAGTTGTCAGATAAATTCCAAAAAACTGTGCAACTAAAAGAATTGAGCTTGACTTCTCCAAAGATTGCCCCCGAAGAGATCATGAAAGCACTCGCCATTGCAATACCCAGTGAGACGATTGAAAGCATCCCCTAGACCACTACCCAGGCGCATACCATATTCGATGTCCCAGCCTTCTCTTTTTAGCTCAATGAGCTGCTTCCCGGTGGCCTCTTCTCCCTTGGCTCCTTGGGTGGCGCGGTTGGCCTTCTTCCACAGCGATATGCCATTGAGCGCGAGAAGCAGGGCGAGGGTGGCGAAAATTACGTAGAAGGCCAGCGGGAAAGTTATGGGCGAGTCTGCGGGTGGCTTTAGGTTCGCGTATATCTTGGCAACAATGCTTTCACTGATGGCGGCGATCGGTAGGCAGACGATGATTCCCACTGATGAGCCAAAGGATACAATCGCTCTTCTTCGCCGCTTTTGGGCTAGTTCGCGGATGTTTTGGCCAGGTCTGCGGGTGGTTCTGGTCATTTAGCTCTTTCCCATGAGATCGAACATGTTGAAAGGTTTAGTTTGCCGCTCTTTTTCCCATTTCTTGAAGTCGATCTGACCTAAGAAGAGCGCGATTATAGTAAGCGTTAGAATTATCAGGGTTAAGCTTGATCGCCTTGGTGAAATCTTCTAGCATCCTCAAAGTAATTATATCTGTCATTATCCTCTCTTGTAAGCGCGGTCTTTTTCAATGATTTGGCTGTCAGCATTATAACTACAAATTATACCATTTTCAGTTTCTTTTCTTCACACCCAAGAAATCGAAAGAGAACAGAGAAGAGTTCTTGAACCAAGCACCTTTCAAAGAATAATAAAGCACATGCACCAACGCATAGAGCTTAATAAACTCCAAAACACGATCTGCCATGCTGTGATTATTGATACCCCAAAGCGCAAGACAATGAACCAAAAAATATTGGTAGGCTTGGGTTTTAGTGAGAACGATGAAAAACATCGCAAGTCCAGCCATTGAGTAGCATTCGGACGCTGCACTCTTTGGCCTTAATCTTTCAAGCAGCTTACGACTGTGACGTGTTAATTTGTTCATAATTCTCCAAGAGTTTAATTTCTAGCGCTATTTCATTCCAGTTACCAGGATAGCGATCGCGGTTCATCGGCATTATCACTCCTCAACTATGTCGCAGTAATCCTTGCAATCGCCGCAATCTCCGGCTGGGTTGATGGCACATTGGAGATAAGGCGACCTGGCGTTGTTGATGCATCTGGCGTTGCCAATTGACTTCCCGAAAGTCGTCCAAACCCTGCGCACATTGCCTCTTCTAAGAAAATCCTGGTATCTTGCTTCTTCAACCTCGGCAATTTTTTGTTTGAGCAAGATGCAATAAATTATAGTTAATGGGGTTGAAATTACAAGCGCTACTGTAAATCCAAAATAAATATTAAAAAAAAGTGAAACTGAAGATAGGGTTAATGAGAAAGC
>JAGVDA010000034.1 GCA_020058975.1 Thermosynechococcus sp. WC_1
CCAGAGGGCAGCTCCCTGACACCATTCAAGAACCGCGCCTCTTTAAGGTAGATCCCTCGCAACAGCCCATCTATGAATTTGCGTTAACCTCTCCCACCCTCAAAAGTTCTGAACTGCGCGTGTTTGCCGAAGAAGAGCTGGCGCGGGAGTTAGGCGTTGTTTCTGGCGTTGCGGCTGTAGATGTCTCGGGGGGTGTGGATGAAGAGGTGCGAGTACTGGTCGATCTAGATCGGCTCCAAGCTCAAGGGATTGGACTCAATGCCGTTTTGATGGAATTAGAAGCTACAAATCAAGACGTGTCTGGCGGACGCATTCTGGGTCAAAATTCTGAGCCATTAACGCGGGCAATTGGGCGCTTTCAAAATGCGGCTGAAATTGAAAATCTTTCCTTTCCGGTTGCGGCCTCCACAACCACTGCCAGCACCTCGTCTTCAGGCAGCAGCAGCGCAGCTTCTGCCGCCGCTCCTCCAACTGCTCGGCGCGTTTACCTTCGTGACTTTGCGCGAGTGATAGACGGTACCCAGCAGCAGCGGGTGTTTGTGAACCTGAATGGGCAGCCTGCGGTTAAAATCAGCGTCCAAAAGCAGCCCGATGCCAACACCATTAGCGTAGTGGAGGCCGTGAAGCAGCGCGTTGAGCAACTGCGCCAGACGGGAACCATCCCTGAAACGATGAAGCTACTCCCTACGCTCGATGAGTCGGTCTTTATCCAAAACGCCATCTCTAATGTTACGACTTCAGGACTGATTGGCACTGGACTAGCGGCGATCGCCGTTCTCCTTTTCCTCGGCTCTCTGCGTCAAACCCTCATTATTGTGGTGTCGATCCCCCTGGCGACCCTTGCGGCCATTATTTTGATGGGCGTGTTTGGGCTATCGCTCAACGTGTTTAGTTTGGGCGGTCTGGCATTGGGCGTGGGCATTGTGGTAGATAACTCCATCGTGATGCTAGAGGCGATCGCCGAGGGTGCCGAGATGACTCCTGGCAAAGACACAAAATCACGACTTGGGTTAAACCAGCTCATTGAGCGTTCGATTCAGAGCAGTCAGGAAGTAGAGTCTGCGCTGCTGGCTTCGACCAGCACCAACTTGGTGGCAGTTTTGCCCTTTTTGCTGATTGGCGGTTTTATCGCGCTGCTCTTTAACGAACTGATTTTAACCATTAGCTTTTCTGTCGCGGCCTCTATATTAATTGCCGTCACCGTTGTGCCCATGATGACCTCGCGGCTGTTGGCAGTGCGCTGGTCTAGCAACATTGGGCAATTTTGGTTTTTGCGTCAGTTTAACCAACGCTTTGAGGCTTCTACGCGCGGGTATGCCAGCTTTTTAGAATGGGTATTAGCCAAACGCTGGCTCGTGATTGGGCTAATCGTGCTGGTTTTTAGCACCAGTAGCTTTTGGATGCTAGGTCAAATCCCCCAAGAAATTTTGCCTCGTATTAATACGGGGCAGGCTAACCTCAACGCGCAGTTTCCGCCCGGAACGCCCATTGAAACCAGCCGCAAGGTAATGGCGGCAACCGACAAGCTATTGCTAGAGCAGCCCGAAACAGAGTACGTCTTTACGACCATTGGCGGCTCGCTATTTGGCAATAGCACCAGCGAAAACTCTCTCCGTAGCTCTAGCAACATCACGCTCAAGCTGGGCACGGACGTGGAAGCCTTTGCCGAAAAGATGAAAAAGGCATTCCTCAAGCTAAATCTGGTAGACATTCGTCTGCGCATTAGTCCTGGTCAGGTGCGCGGGCTGATCTTGAACAACTCTCCAGTGCGAGGGGCAGAGGTCGATGTCATTCTTCAGGGTGCGGATACTCAAACCTTAGAAGCGGCAGGCCGAGACGTTTTGCAGACCCTTGAAGAACGGGCAACGCTAACGAGCTTCCGCCCCGATGCCGATGCCCGACAGCCCGAAATTCAGATCCGTCCAGACCGTGAACGCATCGCCGCCCTGAACCTCAATACGCGCGCCATTGGTGAAACCCTTGAAACTGCCATTCAGGGGACGGTTGCGACCCAGCTTCAGCGAGGAACGCGCTTGGTAGATGTGCGGCTAGAGCTAGACGAAGCCTCCATTCAGCGACCGTCTCAGCTTGAGCGCTTGCCCCTATTTGTGGAAGGCAACCGCCAAGTTCGTCTTGGTGAAGTTGCAACCATTCGCACAGGTCAAGCCCCAGGCCAAATCCAGCGCATTAACCAGCGGCAGGTGTTTTTAATTGCAGGCAACCTCAATGAAGGCGCAAGTTTAGGGAACGCGCTGACGCAAGTCAACGATGTGGTCAGCAGCTTAAATCTACCAGAGGGGGTAAGCCTGCTCCCCAGTGCCGCCTCAGAAAGCAACCGTCAGCTTCAGGGTACGCTGCCTGTGTTGGGCGGGTTGGCTGCCTTTCTAGTCTTTGTGGTCATGGCGGTGCAGTACAACTCTCTGATTGACCCCCTGGTGATTATGTTCACCATTCCTTTGGCGTTAGCGGGGGGTATTTTTGGGCTGTACATTACCCAAACTGCGATCGGCGCAACGGTCATTGTGGGGGCGGTTTTGCTGGTGGGGATTGTGGTTAACAACGCCATTATTATGATTGAGTTGGCAAACCAGATCCGTGAGCGAGAGGCGTGTAGTCGTCGTGTTGCGATCTTGAAGGCTGCCCCTCAGCGGCTGCGCCCTATCTTAATGACCACGATTACGACGGTGTTGGGGATGTTTCCTTTGGCCTTAGGTGTCGGTCAGGGGGGCGAATTTTTGCAGCCTTTGGGCGTCGTGGTCTTTTCTGGGCTGTCGCTTGCGACGGTCTTAACCCTATTTATTATTCCGTGTTTTTATCTGCTCATTCACGATTTATTTGATAGACCTTTGCATCGTAAAGAAGCGGTGGTGCAGCCTGAATATAACCGACCATCTCTACAGCCCGAAAGTAGCAATAGGTTAGAACCTTAGCGGATTTCTTTTTATCACATGCTCGCTAAGGATCGTGGATTAAATAAGACCCCGAATTAAGGATTCTGAGGTTTGGCAGTGTAATTCCATTTTGGAAGGTAATCATCAAATATGATTTCCATAG
>JAGVDA010000289.1 GCA_020058975.1 Thermosynechococcus sp. WC_1
ATGAGGTTTTGAACCACCTCTAAAGCCCGTTCATTGTCATTCTCAAACGTAGTTGGCATCAGCATGCCAATGCTTACACAATCGCACCTCTGACTCAAGCCGAGCTGTAGCTTAACGATCGCCATCTTTTGTTGGGGCGATCGCCTACGTGCCGTCTCAAGCACCGCATCCGTTTGCATCACGCTAGGACTTCCCGCGCTGTAATGCCTCGCCCAGCGCACTAATGAGATTTTCACGGGTTTTGGTGTGCTGCTGCTGCTCTTGTGCTAAAGCTTCAGCCAGTTCATCACGAGATTGAGCCAGTCTCGCTAACTCAAGGGTAATATACTGCTGATCGCTCACAGCAGAGTCTGAAGAAATAGCGGTTAAAACAGGACGCACCACAGTGGAACCCATTTGAGAAAGCTGTTGAACTTCCGCACGCAGATTACGAATCGTGCGATCTGCGGTTTCAGCTTCTGTACGGCGCTGTTGGGCTTCGATTTCGTAGCGTCGTCGCCACTTGAGGGCATCTTCTAGGGCGCGATCACGTTCTTGCCGCAGAGTCTCCACTAATTCAAAAGACGGTTGCCGCGTATCACTCATAGGGGAAACAATTTATAGCAATCTTAAACACTAAACGGGAACCGCAGCCTGAACCGGAGTTTCCTGAAAGCCCTGAGGATGAATGGCAGGGTTATTCAAGGAGCTAAATAGCCGATTGAGCGCATTCAGGTAAGCTTGCGCCGAAGCGACAATAATATCGGTATTGGCCGAATGTCCCGAATAAATGCGGTCTTCATGCTGAATCCGAATCGTCACTTCACCCATAGCATCAATGCCGGCAGTCACAGACTGCACCGAAAACTCAATGAGCTGATTGGGGATTTCTACCAGACGATTAATAGCGCGGTAGACCGCATCGACAGGCCCCGTCCCCACCGCCGCATCGGTTAATTCCTGTCCGTCAGGGGTTCGCAGAGACACCGTCGCCGTGGGGCATTCATGATCGCCACAGGATACCTGGACTCGCTCAAGCTGATAGCCGTTGCCGTACTGAGCCTGGGTTTCATCCTGAACAATCGCTTCTACATCGCGATCAGTGATTTCCTTTTTCTTATCCGCCAGCTCTTTGAAACGCACAAAGGCTTTATTGAGATCCTGCTCTGATAGCTCAAACCCTAGCTCTTTAAGACGAGAGCGGAAGGCATTTCGACCGGAGAGTTTGCCTAATACCAGCTGGTTATCGCTTAACCCAATGGACTGGGCATCCATAATTTCGTAGGTGAGGCGATTCTTAAGAATGCCGTCTTGGTGAATGCCAGACTCATGGGCAAAGGCATTAGACCCAACGATCGCCTTATTGGGCTGCACCAACATACTGGTGAGGTTAGAAACCAGCCGCGAGGTTTTATAGATCTGGCGCGTGTCGATATTGGTCAGGGGTGTCTCAGAATCTGCTGCACGACCCACAAACGGATTGAAATACTGACGGCGGACGTGCATTGCCATCACCAATTCTTCGAGCGCCGCATTACCTGCGCGTTCACCGATGCCGTTGATGGTGCATTCTAGCTGACGGGCACCGTTTTTGACCGCTTCTAAAAAGTTGGCAACAGCTAACCCTAAGTCGTTATGACCATGCACTGAAATAATGGCCTGGTCAATATTGGGTACGTTTTCTTTAATGCCGCGAATTAGGGCACCAAATTCACCAGGGGTCATGTACCCCACCGTGTCGGGGATGTTGACCGTGGTGGCTCCGGCTGCAATGACTCGCTCTAAAACGGCGTACAAAAACTCAGGATCTGAGCGACCTGCATCTTCCGGCGAAAACTCGATGTCTGTCGTGAAGGATTTGGCGTAGGCCACCATCTCTTCGGCGATCGCCATTACTTCAGGCCGCGTTTTTTTGAGCTTGTATTGAAGGTGAATATCTGAAGTTGCCAAAAACGTATGGATCCGTCCATGAGCCGCAGGGCGCAGCGCATCGGCAGCAGCCTTAATATCTTGACGGGTGGCACGGGCAAGACCGCAAATAATAGGGCCGTCTTCGGTTCCGACAGTTTCGGCGATTTTCTGAACGGCCTCAAAATCGCCAGGGCTAGAAAACGGAAACCCTGCCTCGATAATGTCTACACCCAGTCGAGCCAGTTGTCGGGCGATCGTCAGTTTTTCATCCACATTGAGGGTTGCACCAGGGGATTGTTCACCATCCCGTAACGTGGTGTCAAAAATGAGGATGCGATCGTTCTCTTGAGAAGCCTCAACCTGACTGGGCAAGATTGTCATGACAAGTGTTTCAAACCTCTTTGCTCAAAATAGATAAGACGTGGACGCTTGCAGGGGAGCGATACCTGACTGAAGTATCCTGCTAGACAGCATTACCATAAGCAGCCTAGAGAGTTAGAAACCCCCTTGCCTAATTCTAGAATATGCCCTGCCCCTTCGCAGTGCCTTTACCATTCACCCAAAATCTACGCCTCAATGGGTGAATGGGACTTTGATAAATTTGTGACAGAAGCATTGGCAGCGGCACAAGCCCGCTGCCGCGCCGCAGGTCTACTACGAGTCTGATTTTTCAATCTCACTTCGCAGACTATTAAGGTCAATATACTGATCAGAAACGTTTCTCAGCTCACGGGCAATCATTCCTTCCGTTGAAACCACGGTGATGTGAGTATTTTTAGAGCGTAGCAGCTCAATCGCACGTTCAAAATCTCCATCTCCGCTAAATAAAACCACGCGATTGTATTGTTCAACTGTATTAAACATATCAATTACAATCTCAATATCAAGATTGGCTTTTTGAGAATAACGACCCGAAGTATCGTCGTAATATTCTTTCAAAAACTTTGTTCGAACGGTATAACCTAAACTAATAAGTGCATCTCTAAAGCCGCGCTGGTCTTGGTGATCTTTAAGCCCTGTATACCAAAAGGCATTAACAAGCCTAATATGCTGCTCACGGGTGAAGTATTCTAAAATTTTTCTGGGGTCAAAAAACCAGCCATTTTTTTGCTGTGCATAGAACATATTGTTCCCATCCACAAAGATGGAAACATAATTAAATATATGATTCATAAAAATTATTTTTAAGCGCTCAAATTAATAAAGAAAATAAAAGCCAGTTAAAATATAAATAGACTTTTGATGATACAGCCCTTAGTCTAGCAAGTTTAATCAAGATTTAACAGGCGCAGTTGGTGGCAGAAAGCTTGTGACTACACAAACAAATTCTGTATAGCCACAAGCTTATTCAGAAAAAAGTTTTACTCTACGCTTTCATAAAACTGGAGGCTGTCGGATGGCGAGCTTTGGAGCAATCGACTTGCCTGACGAATCAGTAGTTCAGTGCCCTGGGCAACCAGCAGATATTTACCTGTTGCGAGTCGTTGGGCAAACGGCTTTTTTTCACTGTCCATGAGAAACTGAGCGCCACCGCCAAACGTAAAGCCGCCCATCGCACTGGCGATCGCACCAAAAAAACCACCAATGAAGTGGTTAACGAGAGGCGAACCTTGCTCTAGAATGCTCAGGTGCGTAATTTCGTTGAAGCTAAATCCTGCAATAAAACCAAAGGGAACCACCCAATACAGCATTCGCTTCGCCTGCTCCCATGCAACTTGGTTGGGGTCATAGAGATTTATATCTTTTAAAGACTTATGCCCTGCACCCAGCAGATCAATATGGGCAAGGGCTAAATCTGAGGTTTTAAGCTTTTCGTAGGCTGCATCTGCCTGAAGGCGATCGCTAAAAGTAACAACAATATATTGAGCCATAAATAATCATCGTGCGAAAGAAGGATCGAGGCAGTTGATTGATGCTGCACATTTAGGATAATCCTAGGCCTGTCCCGATTTATCCTGTTGTTGATATATCAAGAGCAATGGTTTGAAACAGCGTTGGAGATGAAGCGCATATTGCAAACCAAAGGATTTTCATGACCAACGCTAATACGCGTAAATCTCACCCTTTGCATCAATTTCTAAAGCTCTTTGACCTTGCCCCTTTGCAGGCTTTACTTCTAGGGTCACAATATTATCTCTGACTGAGACTTTATAGCGGATGTTGATTTTATCTCTAACTGGATTAACCGCAACATAGGCAGGTAAGGGAACCTTGCCCAGTTTGGCAGTCATACCCTTTTTAAGCTCCCGCGCATCTGTATGCCCCATTAAGGTATAGCGAAACGGCTCTCCAAAGTTATTCACGAAAATAACCTGGACGGGCTTTTTGGGATTGACACGAGCATTGGGCTGCCAGTCAGCACGATCCGGATCTGACGCACCTCGAATGACTTTAGGTGGACTGGGTTGAGACAGCGCATTACTCAAAAAAGGAACTGATAATACGCCTGCCGATGCACCCACAACAAGTACAGCTGTGCCCAATGCTTTCCACTTCATCAATTCTGCATCCTTTTTATTTTTCAGCGTATCTGACTGAGATATCGTTAGCGATCAATTAGATAGGCAGTTAAGCATACTATTAATTGCTGCCAAACCACTTTTGAGCGTTGATACGTTGAATTACACCAAAAACGAGAAGATCCAGCGTGATTTTGCGTTCGTCTACCAAGAAAGGTTCTAGGGTACTAGGCGCAACTTTTCCGGTTGAGCAAGAAAAGGCTCGCGCGGAATTGAGGTCAGCTTGAGCAAAATAGACCGTAAAGTTCCGTTGACCTTTTAGCCACTCACCTGCAATTTGATTATTTGCAAAGGATAGTTCAAGGTCAGAGACGTTTTTAGCTGCAAAGGCTTTCTCTAAGGCAGGCAGGTAGTCTTGCGCGATAAAATCTGGAAATGGCTTATCTTCCAAAGCTTCTTTTTTTGCAGCTTTTGCCTTTGGAGCCGCTGCTGTTTCTGCATCTGAAGTCGGCTTAGCAACTTTAGCTTTGGCAGCTTTAGCTGGCTCGGCAACCGCATCTGTCTTTTCTCCCTTAGCCTCGACTTGAGGCGATTCGGCCTGTGGGGGCTGAGGGTTGGGGGTGATTTCGTCTGCCATGATATTGCTTATGTATGGGTTAACCCCCTGCGATCGCAGGGATAATGCTGACTTCATCGCCATCTTGAAGGGCTGTGCTTTTGCCTTCTAAAAAGCGAATGTCTTCATTATTCACATAGAAGTTGACGAAGCGGCGTAATTCACCCTGATCGTCACAGAGTCGCGCTTTAATGCCAGGGCAGTTCTGGTCAAGGGATTCTAGCAAAGCAGAAATTGTATCTGCCTGACATTCGACAGTGGCTTTATCGTTAGTGAGCTTTTGAAGGGGGGTGGGGATGAGGACTTTGATGGACATTAAATCGAATCTCAACAACGTAAGGATGGATTGGTTGGTTGTAAAGGGCAGGTTTTGTCGCCATTTTTGATTAGCGCCAAAGCGATTGGGCTAAACCTGCCCCTAC
This sequence comes from Thermosynechococcus sp. WC_1, assembly GCA_020058975.1. Lineage (GTDB taxonomy): Bacteria > Cyanobacteriota > Cyanobacteriia > Thermosynechococcales > Thermosynechococcaceae > JAAURS01. The sequence continues at coordinate 5,388 of JAGVDA010000289.1, forward strand.
GGTATGTGGGTTAGGTTTGTTAGACCAAAACAGGTTCCCAATCAAGGCGCTCTAGGGTTCTGGAACGCTCTAGGGCACGCTCGAAGCTGTCGAGGTTTGCTTCGATGGTGAAGGGTTCCGAGATATAGCCCTGGACGGCTTCCATTGTTTTGAGTCCGTTGCCTGTGATGTAGACCACGGTTTTCTCATCGGGGTTGATTTTACCCGCTTCTACCAGCTTTTTGAGAACGGCAATGGTGGTGCCGCCTGCGGTCTCGGTAAAGATGCCTTCGGTTTCAGCCAAGAGCTTCATACCCGCAATGATTTCAGCATCGGTGACAGACTCAATCTGTCCGTTGGTTTTACGGGCAATATCTAGGGCATAAACTGCGTCAGCAGGGTTGCCGATCGCCAAGGATTTAGCCACGGTGTTGGGCTTAACAGGGTTGATGAAGTCGCGGCCTTCTTTATAGGCTTGGGCAATGGGTGAGCAGCCTTCTGCCTGCGCACCACTAAACCGGACGGGCTTGCCTTCGACTAAGCCCACTTCAACAAATTCGTTGAAGCCCTTATAGATTTTGGTGAATAAAGAGCCAGATGCAAGGGGCGCAACAATGTGATCGGGGAGTTCCCAGCCGAGCTGCTCAATTACTTCGTAGCCGAGGGTCTTGGAGCCTTCGGAGTAGTAGGGGCGCAGGTTGATATTCACAAAGCCCCACCCGTGGGTGTTGGCGACTTCAGAGCAAAGGCGATTCACCTGATCGTAGTTTCCGTGAACTGCCATCAGCGTAGGTGCATAGACCAATGTACCAATCACCTTTCCGGCTTCGAGATCGGAAGGGATGAAGACGCAGCAGTCGAGTCCGGCATGGGCGGCGATCGCAGCGGTCGAGTTTGCTAAGTTACCTGTGCTGGCACAAGAGACGGTCGTAAAGCCCAGCTCGCGGGCGCGGGTGAGCGCCACAGACACCACCCGATCCTTAAAGCTCAGGGTGGGCATGTTGACTGCGTCGTTTTTGATGTAAAGATTTTCTAGCCCAAGCTGACGCGCCAAGCGATGAGACTTGAGCAGTGGGGTCATTCCCGTGCCCATATCAATGGGGTCGTTGGTTTCAACGGGCAAAAACTGACGGTAGCGCCAAATAGAGTTAGGGCCAGACTCGATCTCTTTACGAGTAATTCTCCCTTTGAGGGAACTGAAGTCGTAGTTGACTTCTAGAGGCCCAAAACACATTTCACAAACATGGATGGCTTCAGCCTTGTATTCTGTACCGCACTCTTTACACTTCAGTCCTTTGAAGTAAGCGGTCTTGTTTTGGGTGAGTATGCTTTGGGTCATTGCGCCTATGTCCTTGCCTCGAAGCTAAGTGATGACGGGTTGCTTATCAGTTCGTTAGATACTAGCACGCTCAAAAATAGTCGTCAAATATACCCGATTTAAAAAGTCGGGTATAGATGGATTTCCATTCTGTAAAGGTTTTCAAGCTTTTCGATTAACACTCTGAGGATTAAGCGTTGAAGAACTCGCTTTATCCCTTGGTTAAATTTTGGCTATAGGAGCCAGACTCCCGCTGGAATGTTTATTCGGCGTAGAAATCATGAAAGGATGGAGCGATCCTGAAGCGAGGCGAAGAATTCACCATGATTATCAAAGCGGCGCTTGAGTCTGACATTGATGGCATCCTTAGATTTGCAGGCTCAAAATCTTTACTCCAACCTGTCCACTGCGGAACGTTCCTATGGATTTGTTACCTTTTAGCCCAAAATGGCGTGTTTGTTGCAGCAGATGAGGGCGCTATCGTTGGCTATGCTTTTGCAGGGTCATGGGATTATTTCTCCCAGTGGCCTATTTTTCCGTTTATGGTTTTGTGCTTTCCTCAGCTTGTGTTTCAGGGTGTTGCTATTAGAGGCTGTTTGAAAAGTTTTATGTATCATCAATCATGAGTCGAATCATGGCGACATAAACAAACGCTTCAGCCGTTCTGGGTAAAACCTCATAATCTTTGTTGAGACAACGAGACCAAAGCAGCCATCC
>JAGVDA010000438.1 GCA_020058975.1 Thermosynechococcus sp. WC_1
ATTGTTATAGCCAAACCGAGAATTGCCTAGGCGATCGCCCCATGCCGCAAGAACCTGATAGCGATACCCTTTGGGCAACACCAAATCATCCACTACCGCAAACTGCTGGTATCGCTCTATCTGCTGAAGCGGCGCAATGCCATTGGTAGCGAGCGGCATTGGCCCTAAAATAGGCGTGAAAGGGATAGCCACCTTAGAGAGTGCGGCCTCAGCGATAGATTCGTGCAGGAGAAACCGCTCGGATAATGCAGCCCCGCCTAGCGCTGCACCAAAAAAGACTAGAAAATCCCGACGGTTCATAGTAAAAGCCTTCTCTAGCGTAAGCATTCCTGAATCTGCACGCCCAAGCCAGCAAAGCGCAGCTTCATTTACAATGGCGAGTGTAACGGCTTAGGGTTAAGAAATTGTAATCATCTTGGCTCTAAAGGCCATAAATATCAATTTCTCAGTCACACAACTTTGGTGACATCACATAAACCCCTTGCTCTAGCGACCTTGGAGAATGACATGGCAGCCCCAACGATTAATCTAGGCATTGACGAAGCAACCCGAAAAGAGATTGCGGCGGGTTTATCGCGTCTGCTGGCAGATACCTATACGCTCTATTTGCAAACCCACAATTTCCATTGGAACGTCACGGGGCCAATGTTTAGTACGCTCCATCTAATGTTTGAGACACAGTACACCGAACTGGCGCTGGCGGTTGATTTAGTCGCAGAGCGCATCCGGTCTTTGGGGTTCCCTGCCCCTGCGACCTACAGCGAATATGCCAAACTCAGCTCCATCAAGGAAACGGCGGGTGTGCCCAAGGCAGAAGAAATGATTAAGCTGTTGGTAGAAGGTCAAGAGGCCGTGGTGCGTACCGCGCGCTCAATTTTTCCGATGGTGGATGAAGCCCATGATGAGCCAACGGCTGACCTACTCACCCAAAGAATGCAGCTCCACGAAAAAAATGCTTGGATGCTTCGGAGCTTATTGGAATAGCTCAGCTCTCGTCTCTCGTATTGCCCGCCAGTAAATGGGTTAATCCCCCTCTAAAAATTCAAAAGCCCTGCTTACATTAGTTTGAGCAGGGCTTTTGAATTCGTTACTGACCGTGAGGTTTAACGACTATGCATCACCCTTCATCGCATCAATCAAAATAGAGGCGACCTCAGGGCGAGAGAATTCAGGGGGTGGCAGCTCCCCACGTCTCAGCATTTCTCGTACCTTTGTACCCGACAGATGGATGCGTTCTTCTGGCAGGCTAGAGCTGGTTTTAGCCGTCGCCATGCCCAAAGATTTTTTGCAGTAAAACGCATGCTCAAACATCATGGGGGTAATGCCTAACGCAACAGGGTCAAGCTCATCAAAAATGTATTGCGCGTCATAGGTGCCGTAATAGTCGCCCACCCCAGCATGATCTCGCCCCACAATAAAGTGAGTGCAGCCATAGTTTTTGCGTACCAGGGCATGGAAAATCGCCTCGCGCGGCCCCGCGTAGCGCATCGCAGCAGGGTTAATAGCAAGGGTGACGCGATCGTGAGGGAAATATTTTTCTAGCAATACCTCATAGCAGCGCATCCGCACGTCAGCGGGGATATCGTCGCTTTTGGTTGCCCCCACTAATGGATGCAAAAATAGCCCGTCCACTATCTCTAGGGCGCATTTTTGAATGTACTCATGGGCGCGGTGAATCGGGTTGCGCGTCTGGAAACCGACAATCGTCTTCCAGCCCTTGTCTTGGAATAACGCCCGTGAGTCAGCCGGATCGATCTGATATTTAGGAAAAAATGGATGGGGACGACGCTCCATCAGCCAGATCGGCCCTGCCAAATTCACAGCGCCCTGGTCATACACCACCTTGACGCCAGGATGCTTGTCTTCGTTGGTGAGGTAGACCTTCAGCGCCTCATGGTTTTTGTCGTAGGTATACTTTTGGGTGAGTTCTAACACGCCAATAAATGCGCCTGTGGGGTCATCGAGCCGAATGGTACTGCCAACGTCTAGGGTTTCGGCAACTCCCGCATCCACCGACAGCGTAATGGGGATGCTCCAGGGCAACCCATTGGCAAGCTGCATGTGGTTAACGACCTGTTCATAGTCGTCTTGAGCCATAAAGCCCACCAATGGGCTGAAGCCCCCAATGGCAATGAGTTCTAAATCTGACAGCGATCGCTCATCTAAGCGCACACGAGGCAGCGTATCGGCCTGGGCCAAAAAATCTTGGCGTTGCGCTGGGGTGACAATTCGGTTGACCAATACCCCACCGTGGGGCGCAATTCCGGCAGATCGCTTCGCTGACGCACTCTTGGCTAAACTCACAACGCTATTTCCTTTATCAAACGGCTCGTCACCTATCATAAAACAACGCCGTTCGGTTCCTTGCGATCGCCATTAAGGCCGAGAGGAATGATATAACTAAAACCATTGTGAAGCGCGCTATCCTTCAGGTTCAAAACGCATTCAGTCAAGCAGATTATCAACGATAAGGATCCATCCTATGGCCTCTCAATACCCAATCCGACTCACCCCAGCGCCGATTGAATTTGGGACAGATGGGTGGCGGGGGATTATTGCAGCCGATTTTACCTTTGAGCGCCTAGGTCAAGTTGCGCCCGTCGCTGCCCAAGTGCTTAAGCAAACCTACAGCACCGAGACCAACAACAGCAATCTCATCATCATTGGCTACGATCGCCGCTTTCTGTCTCCAGAGTTTGCTGAGGCAACCGCGATGGCGGTGCAGCAGGTCGGCTTTGACGTAATGCTTTCTGATACCTTTGTGCCCACCCCTGCCGTAAGCTGGGCGGTCAAGCAGTACCAGGCATTAGGGGGACTGGTCATTACCGCCAGCCATAACCCAGCAGCCTATTCTGGCCTTAAAGTAAAAGGAGCCTTTGGGGGTTCGGTTGCGCCCAATATTACCCAAGAGATTCAGGCGCGGCTCGGGAAGCCCATCGTGCCAGCGCAGACGCCAGGAAGCCTAACGTACTTCAATCCTTGGCCTGACTACTGCACGATTTTGCGCTCTAAAGTGGACTTAAAAGCGATTCAAGAGGCCATTACTAGCGGTCGAATTACGGTCTATGTAGATGTTATGCATGGCGCAACCGCAACGGGCTTAGAGCAGGTCTTAGGTTGCCCAGTCCATGAGCTACGCTCTGCCCACGATACGCTTTTTGGTGGCACCGCACCGGAGCCGCTGGCAAAATATATGCCAGAGCTGCTGCAAACCATTCGCGATCGCGCTGCCTCTGGCAAAGCCGAAGGCGTCACGGTGGGGTTTGTGTTTGATGGGGATGGCGATCGCATTGCGGCGGTAGATGGTCAGGGTAATTTCCTCAGTTCCCAAATCCTCATTCCTATTTTGGTAGAGCATCTTGCCGGCAATCGCGGCCTGACTGGGGAGTTCATCAAAACCGTGAGCGGCTCGGATCTGATGCCCAAAGTAGCGCAACTATTCAACTTGCCCGTGTTTGAAACCCCCATTGGCTATAAGTACATTGCAGACCGAATGCTGCAAACGGGCAGTGTATTACTCGGCGGCGAAGAATCTGGCGGCATTGGGTTTGGCACCCATATTCCAGAACGGGATGGGATATTGTCTGCGCTGTATGTGTTGGAGGCGATCGCCACCAGCGGCAAAGACCTTAGCGAACTTTACGAAAACCTTCAGGAGCGCACGGGTTTTTATAGCGCCTATGATCGCATTGACCTCACCCTTTCTAGCGATGCCACCAAGCTAAAGCTGATCCAAGAGCTAAAGGAACATCCTTTTACAGAAGTTTTGGACATTGCCGTCACTGAAATGACCAATCCCGACGGTTTTAAGGTGCGGCTAGCCGACGGAAGCTGGATTCTGATTCGATTTAGCGGCACAGAACCTGTGCTGAGACTCTATTGTGAAGCCACAACTCAGGCAGACGTTGACGCGCGATTAGCATGGGCAAAAGAATGGGCGATGAGTCATGAGTCATAAATCTTCACTGCACCAGGATGGGAACGCTAGAGGTTCTGCGGGGTTGGGGCTATCGCTCAGTCTCGTTACGCTCCCCGTCCTTATGGCAGGGCTGATTTATTCGCCAGAGAAAAACATAGGATCCTTAATGCTTCTGCGTAACCTAATCCTTTGCATCGCTGGGTGAGCGTAGCCGAATCCCAGCATTGGCGGAGGTGTTGGGTTCGGCTACGCTCACCCAACTTAGACTTTTCGTAGTTTTCAG
>JAGVDA010000373.1 GCA_020058975.1 Thermosynechococcus sp. WC_1
AGAGCAAGATCTGCACGATTTTGCTGCTCATAGATCTCTAAAGAATCTTTACGTTGTTTGATTAATTTCTGTAAAAGCTTAATTTCATCATCAGGACTGATTTCTCCCCCCGCGCCTTCAGAAGTTTTTGCCACAATAATGGCAGCTTTAATAGCTCTCAAGCTGCGCAGGGCTTTTTCATCCTTGCTTCGCATGGCATCTTTTAAGTCAGCCATAATGCTTTGTTCGAGACTCATAGAATTCTCTGCTAGTGTCTGAATTCACTTTCATTCTATCCAACTTGTTGCCACCCTTGATGAAGATGGGCTTATTGGAATAAGCCCGAAGGTCGAGCTTTTGACCGTGGCGTACTTTGAGGAGATCGCGGCAAGAGGTAATCATGTTATAACAATATGTATCAACTAATCCTTAAATCATCATGCCTAAAAAAGTCTATAAAGCATCGTGGGCTAAGATTGGCAACTCATCTGGCTATCGACTAAGCGGTAGTTTTTTTAAGGAAAACCCTCAGTTTGCTGAAGTGGGCGGTACCGTTCAGGTGATTGACTCAGATACCATTCTGATTCGTAGAGAGGTTCAAGAGCAGACAAACCAGGACGAGGATGAATTGATGTTGAGTCTGTTTCTAGATTTTCTGACGCGGCAGGCATTGTCTGATACTTCAGAGATTGAAGCCTATACAGAAGCGATGTCTACCGAAGACGATGAACTCATGGCAGGGGTTTTAATCGGTGGTCATTAATGGCTGGCGAATTTACTTTGTGAAGCGATTATTTGGGAAACAGCGCCGAGATTTACAAGCGGAGGTTCGTGAACTCAAGAAGTCGCTAACACCGGATAAATACTTGAAGCATCCAACGGTTAAGCTCTACACCGCCATCATGACGGCGATTAAGGAGAAAATTCCGCTAGATCCCTATGCTTCTCATTTTGCCCTAACAGGTTCGCTCAAAAAGTATGGACGAGTCAAGAAAATGGGCTTACCGGAACGATACCGTCTATTCTTCCGTGTCCTCAAGACCCAAGAGCAAAATGCAATCTTCATCTTATGGCTGGGATATCCTCGAAAAGCAGGTGACAAGAACGATTGCTACGCGGCCTTTGGAAGGATGGTAAACCGTGGCGACTTTCCAGAAAGCCTTGATGAACTGCTGTTAACCAGTGATGAAGACTGAAGGGAAAAGAGAAAAGTGCTGCGGAAGATTGTTGCATTCCATCAAGACGAAGAACATCATTGGGTTGCAGCCTTAGATTGCGGTCATGCCCAACATACCCGTCATGATCCCCCCTTTTTCCCGCGTCCTTGGGTACTCAACAAAGATAGTCGGGCAAATCATATTGGCACATCGCTTGATTGTGTGCGCTGCGATCGCCAAGAAATCCCAGAGGATTATGTCGCCTACCGCCGAACACCAACCTTTACATCTGAAACAACACCGATAGGATTACGACGGCATCATTCAACCAAAAGCGGTGTATGGGGAGTCATCAACGTCCTAAAAGGTCAGTTAAGATATCGCATCCATGAACCCTACCATTGCGAAGTCATTCTTGATCAGCATACGAAAGGGATTGTTCTTCCAGAAGTCGAACACGAAGTCGAACCTCAGAACAATGCAGAATTTTATATTGAGTTCTGGCATCGCGAAGAAAAAGCCGACGATTTAACCCCCAATAATCTTGCCTAACTTGAATTGAATGACCACCCTCCGCTTCCCACCCCAAGCCACCACATTAGCCAAAGCCCTCACACTACAGCCCGAACTTTGGCAACGACCGCAAGTCCAAGGCATCACCATCGACGGCCCAGACTCACGGGATCTCGACGACGCGATCTGGATTGAACCCACAGATACAGGAGCCATCCTCTCCGTGCATATCGCTGATGTATCCGAACTCGTCGCTATCGGTTCAATTTTGGATAAAGTAGCGATCGCCCGAACCACAACGCAATACTTCAAAAACGGCAACGCCCCCATGCTGCCAAGACCCCTCTCAGAAGATAAGCTGAGTCTCTTAGCTCACCAAGACCGCCCCACCCTAACCGTCCAAATTACCCTAGACCGTAACGCCCAGATTCAAAAGACCGAAATCATTGAAACATGGCTTAGAAGCAGCAAACGCTTTCACTATCAAGAAGCCGAAGCCGCCCAAAAAGACCCGCAACATCCCTTTCAAGCACTGCTTGAACATGCCTACCTGTGGGCAGAACAACTGTACCGTAATCGCCTTAACACCGGAGCCATCGGAGCCACCCTCACCGCCCAGGGTAACTGGCTCACCGAAGAAGGGAGTCTCATCCAAGGTAAACGCCACAGTAGCCACCTACTCATCCAAGAATTCATGATCCTTGCCAACCGAGCCGTCGCGCTCTGGTTAGCCGAACAGGATATCCCAGCCCTGTACCGGAACCATACTGCCAGGGCGATCGCCCCCGACCGTGAAACGATGTATCAGACCATGCTCAGCTTAGGTAGCCCTGAAGCGATCCGTCAGCGCCTAGCAAGCTGGCTCAATCGTGCCACCTATGACCCTACCTTGGTTGGACACTTTGCCCTCAACCTACCTGCTTACACCCACTTCACCAGTCCCATCCGTAGACTAGCCGACCTGATTAACCACCGGATCGTCAAAGCAATCCTCAAAAACCAAGATAGCCCCTACACCAAGACAGAGCTAGAGCAGTTGGGCAAACACATCGCCCAAGTGACCCGCGACAATGAAAAACAGACATCGGACTACTTCAAAGAAAAGCATCAAGAACTGTATCAAGCTCAGGTACAAGACACGGAAGAACTTGCAAACACATCAGAGAAAGAATTTAGCAAACTGCTGAAGTACGCCATCGAAAAGCAAGAGATGGAGGCGCTCATGCCTCAACTCAAAGCGCGCCTAGACACCAAAAGACTGCAACTCGTCGATCTGTATTTGCTGCTGTTTGAGAGTGAAGATAAAGCACTACAGCAACAGGCATTTGAAAACCTCAAAGCGAATGTGCAGGATACAGCCAGCATCATCTCAATGGCGACAGCGCAACAGGCGGAATGGGAAAGCTTTGATTACCTAGACGAACAGCAGAGCCAGACCGCCCCGTTCCACACATGGCTAGAAGTCAAGATTAACGGCAGCATCCTGACGACCGTTCACCCAAGCGAACATCAGCGAAAACAGCCAGCCCACCATCAAGCCTGTCTGCAATGGATAGAAGCTTACCTAAAAGAAGCGCTTGTGCCGCCAGAACAGCGAATTAAGCCAGAGCCTTCAGAACAGCGAAAGTCATTACTCGAAGACCTAGAGAAAGCGGAGGAACAGCAAAAGCAAAAGCAGACCAAAGCCTCAAAGACAGAACGCAAAGAGGCGACCCCATCCAAGTTGATGCACCCCATCTTGAAGAAGGAATTGAAGGATGGTCAACTGTTTGTGAGCCTGTTAATGCAGCTCTGTCAGGGCTTACGCTTATCAAATCCAGAGTTTGAATTCCAAGAGGGTGAAGACGGATTTATCTGTGAATGTCAGCTAGAGGCCATGAACCAGCACTTTACGGGCATAGGCACAGCGACCAAAAAGCAACGGGCAAAGCATCTGGCAGCGCGGGACGTGCTAGAGCAGTTGCAGGCGAGGGCTCTTCAGGTATAGATTGCACAGGGAACGAAAGTCAGCCAGAAAGGGAAGCATAACGACGATAGGAAAAAAGCTAGACCGATTTTTGACGAGACGATCAATGTTGAGAGGGTAACGGGGTTGACTCAACGGATAGAGAATTTGTATCGCTGCATTTCATTTGCTCTGTGCGCTATTGGATTATTCCTAAGCAGTTGGATTATCCTTCCGGCACCCATCGCCTTATTCCTCCCATTGAGCGTCGGAGCGCCAGAGGTTAGCACTTGGCTTTTCGGACTGAACCTAGTTGGGGGGCTGTTAGTAATCGTAGAAGCGAGAAAAAGGCTTTTATCTCAAATTGCCTTGACATTCAGCGTAATCGGCTTAGTGCTTTGTCTGTTGCCTTTTAGCCAGCTATCTACTGTGAATCAGCAGGCTAAAACATCAATGTCTCAGAGTTTAGGAATAGATTACCTAGGGACAGTACCAAAAGATCTAGAATCCCAGATGCGTCCCCAGCCATTTGTTATTGAGGATAGCTTTAAAGGAATACAGACCGAGAAAGTTCGCTATACATCTGGCATCCTTTATACCCAGAATAATGGAGAGCCATTAACCCTAGACATTTATAGACCCTCTCAGGTTGGTCAGTATCCAGGGGTAATGGTGATTCATGGTGGTGCTTGGCAAAGGGGTGATCCATTAGATAACGAAGCGTTTAACCGTTATCTCGCAGCAAGAGGGTATGTAGTATGGTCGATATCTTATCGTCTTGCCCCTAGCGCTCGGTTTCCAGCGCAAATCGAAGATGTAAGAGCAGCGCTAAGTTTTCTGCGAGACCATGCCATAGAGTATGAAACGGAATCTGATCGAATCACCTTGTTAGGCCGTTCGGCCGGAGCGCAACTGGCATTGTTGGCAGCTTATACCCCTAGTGCAATAAAAATACGGGCTGTCGTAGATTACTATGGCCCAGTAGATCTAGAAGTAGGGTATGACGAACCACCCAACCCAGATCCGATTAAAACTCGGGTTGTGCTTGAGACTTTTCTGGGAGGATCGCCAAAGGAGGTGCCAAAACTTTATGAACAGGCATCCCCTCTTCGGCTTGTGAAGAAGTCATTACCAGCATCGCTACTTATTTATGGAGGCCGCGATAATGTGGTTCAGTCAAAATATGGACGTGGACTGTATGAGCGTCTGAAGCGTGAGGGAAATAAAGTCGTGTTTATTGAAATGCCTTGGGCAGACCATGCCTTTGATACCGTATTTAACGGAATAAGTGGTCAATTATCGCTTTACTATACAGAACGCTTTCTAGCATGGGCACTGTATTCAAATTGACGACGAGTGCTACAGCCAGCGCTAAGCGGAAGGCGAAGACTGAATCGGCTGCTTTGGCTAGAGCGATAGCTCATCAGGTTTAAGGTTCATAGGCAAGTAGGACTGGCTTAAATTTTGCTGTCTGTTTGCGTCACGAAGGCGATCGCCCGTCAGGAGCAAATTGAGGCAGAAGTCATCGCCCTGCCCGTGCCGAGTGTCATCAAGAGAATTTTCAAGAGTTGGACTTTTGTGTGGGTAATTGCTGGGGAATGTTCTGAAGCTTGAAGCCAATCTAGATCATAGGTTTGTTGTGATTTAGGTTATCACAGCGCCATGAACAGCCTGCCATTGTTAGACAGGATCCTTTTGGAGTTAAGACTTATGCGATACCTGATGCCAGCCCTTGCATTTACGCTGATACCCACGCTGATTTTGTCTGTTTCAAACGCTAGCTTTGCCTGTTCTAAACCTGCGCCCACCAGTGCCCTTGTAGTTTCTAGTGTGCAAAGTGCGATCGCCCTTAACCCTCAACCATTACCGCCTCGAAGATAGGAGTATCGCCCTTCAGGAAGGCGATCAAATTCAGCCGGAAACGAACCCCTGAACTATGACCGCCTTCTCTGAGAATTCTCTGAGCTTGAATTAGGCACACCCTTCTACAAATTCGACTTCAGGTAGTTTGCCAGCCCGAAATTGAGTAACACGACCGTTAAGCGTTTCAAAAATCAGTCGAAAATCCTTGTCCGCAGAATCTTTAGGCATAAAAGTTAGGTAGTGACCGCCTTGATATCCAGTGTAGTGATGAGGCGTTACTTTGATTTGAGCCGGATATAAAGCCTTAATTCGTGCTTCTGTATCTCCTATTTTTGCCCCTTTTAGCGTAGAAATACGACTGCCCTTAAAAATATCGACTCTAGCAATCCGATCTGTAGAGCGAACAATGCGATTATCATCACGATTGGAAATGACCATGAAAGCTAGATTTTGAGGGCCAGTTTTAGGCCACAGATGGAAGCAGTTATTAGTAGCCCGACCACCCTTTTCGATAAGCTGAACTTGTGCGGATTTTTCAGCTTCGGCAACCGTCATGCCCACCCTAATAGGACCAATCCCATCAATAGCGAGTTTGGACTGCTCCGTGAGCATGGACAGTGCCCCTAAAGGCAAGGGCATCAATGAACTGCTTAGGGTGCCTGCAAGCATTAAAGTAATAAACAAGATTTTCTGCTGCATGAAAGTTTTCGCTAACGATTCACTAATTTTATAGCATTGCTCCTAAACGGTTTTGCCTATGACCTTTGCAGCCTCACCTATCCATCTGACTGTCCAGATCACTGAATCACAGCTTGGATACTTGTCATACCTCTACCCAGATGAGGAGCCTGAAGAAGCACTGGTGCAGCTTTTGGAGGGCGATCGCCTTCGTGCGCTTCGTAGAGCAGAACGAAAGGTTGAGGTGCTGCATCTGGATGACGAGGGCGATCATCGAACGCCAGTGCCAGCGCCTGAACCATCGCTACCTGCTGAAGCTGAGAATCCGATTGGAGCCTTGCAGGAGTATTGCCAGAGCAAAGCATTGCCCATGCCAACCTATGAGTTTGAGGATGTGGCTGAGGGCTTTTGCTGCACAGTTCAGGCATTAGGTTTGGCGGCAAGTGCTAAAGCCAGCGCCAAGAAGAAGGCGAAGACTGAAGCGGCAGCTTTGCTGTTGGAGGCTTTGGCTGGGACAAGGGTTTATCGGGTCTAGCTTTGATTTTTTGGCCGATCCATTCGTTCTGCTCGGCAAGTGGCGAATCAAGGACAGTTTATCGCGTGAAGAATCAAATATGAGCTTTAGCAAAACTAGGGGGAGGCGATTGCCCCGTCAATGCCAGCAAAGTGACTGTTCAGCTTCATTTAGTAAAGCGTAAAGAAAGGAGATCTTTGAGGAAAGGCGCAGCTAGTTATGCCTTATATGTAGCCTGCATGTTAGTCTCACAAGATTGAACTGATACACATTTGGCGCTCTTTCATGAAAGCTATGTGTAATGAACACTACACTATTTGGCAGACATCGTTGCGTAGTGAGATGTTTTCAAGTAAATTTAAGTCTTCTGCCGAGAACGTTTTCGGTAAATTTGAGCCAGTAGTTTTTACCGAAAGTGTTTTCGGTAGATTGTAAAGATATGCCAAAAGCTAAGCCTAAAAGAGATTCCAGCGCTTTGAGTCTCTCAGTACCTATCGTTATAGGCTTTGTTAATCAGAAAGGGGGTGCGGGTAAAACTACTGGGGCAACCCATGCAAGTGTCTGGTTTAAACGCCTAAGTTATTCAGTTGTTCTTGTGGACGCAGACGGTCAGCAAAGTAGCTCAGATTGGATTAAACAAATTAACAGTTCTATGGAGTCAGAGGACTCATGGATTCCTTGCGTAATAAACTCCGATCCAGAAGAGCTATTTAAGCTCATACCTGAATTGAAACAGAAGTATGACATTGTGATTGTTGATGGCCCTGCAAATATTGGTGAAGTGACTAAAACGATACTATTTAGAAGTGATTTAGCATTGATTCCCTCACGAGAATCATTTATTGATTTGAGAAGTACGGGCAAAATTCTGGAGTACGTTGCTCAAGCCAAAGAATTAAGGGGTGGTTTGCCAATAGCTGCTATGTACTTGAATGCAGTAAAGGCGAATACTCTAGTCTTAAAAGATGCTGAAGGTGCTTTAAAGAATGTCATCGTACCGTTGCTCAAAACAATGATTCATGATCGAACTTGTCTTCGTGATGCCTCTGGACAGGCAAATACGGTTTTTGAAATGCGCGGCACTGGACCTAAAGCTGCTGCGAAGAGTTTTGATTCTTTGTTTAAAGAAGCTTTGAGGATATTCTCGAATGGTTGAAAGACGTAACGTAAAAGCAGCGCTTACTGCTGATGATGAAGGCTTAGCCTTTGTCTTTGGTGCTAAGAGGACCTCTGCTAAAGATATTGAGGTTGCAGTTGCACAAATAGCACCAAAGACAATCTCAACTCAATTGGTCCATACGTCATTTACGTTTGCTCCTAATAAGCAACCATATAGACACTTTTATGATCAATCTCAAATTGAAGCATGGGCTAAAGGAGAGATTGCAAAGAATGGGATTCGATCTGCACTATGGGTAAGACCTCATCCTGAAAAATCAGAAGAGTACGAGCTGATCGCAGGGATGCGACGGCTCATGGCTGCAAAGGCATTAGATTTACCTGAAGTCCCTGTTCGTATTTTTGAACTTGATGATGCATCTGCTTATCAAGCAATGCGCGCAGAAAATCGAGATCGAGAAGAGCCAACTCCTTTAGAAGACTTAGATGGAACCTTAAATTTGTTGGCGATTCGTTTAGAGATTCCAATCTCTAGCGTAATTAGTTTGTTATATCGAATGGATAATGAGGCTCGAGGTAAGGTATCTAAACAGACAGTCTTAGATAGTCCTGACGCAAAAATTGTTGAAGAAGTATTCGCTGATTCTGGCGTAAGTTGGCAATCATTTTTATCTTCAAGGCTGCGATTACTTAAATTGCCCCCAGAGATATTAAATGCAATTCGTGAATCTAAGATGCAATATACCAAAGCCCTTGAGGTTGCCAAGGTTAAAGACTCAGAATTACGACAGATGCTACTTGACGAAGCTATCTCACAAAGCTTGTCTACGGTTGATATAAAAGCAAGAATACAAAAATTGAAAGCGAATGAGCCTGATCAGGTAACGGTCATCTCGCGTTTAGAGAATGCAGTTAAGTTGTTAAGGAAGTCAAAAGCATTAGAGGAACCTAGATGCATCAGACAATTAGAGAAGATTATTGAACAGATGGAGAAATTAGCAAGATAGGCTAAAGATGTTGAGCTTTTTATTGACTGGATACTTTTATCCCACGATTCTTTAGAGCTTAAGTGTTAGTGACGCTTTCTTATCACCGCCATGTCCCTGCTCTTGCCTACCCAAAGCAAGACTACCGCATAGCAAAAGCCGCAGAGATAGAGCCGTCGCCGAGCTAATGTAAGCCGAGCGCCATTCCCCCCGCCGAGCTATGGCGCAAGGGCGATCGCAGTCCGTTGCGTTGCCATCGTAGGGTGATCGCTTGTATGCCGATGCTGCTGGGGTTGAAGCAGGTGTAGAACAGGAGCTTGAGGGGCGATCGCGTTCTCTGGCTTGAGCGAGTGGGATGCTGG
>JAGVDA010000382.1 GCA_020058975.1 Thermosynechococcus sp. WC_1
AACGCACCAGCCGTTAGGGATGCCTATGGTAACTGGGCAGACCCTAGCCCTACTCTTTTGGAGTTTAAGGCGTTGTTAAAAGTCAGTAAACCGACTGATGAGCAAGGGCAACAGGTTGGACAGTCCTTGGCTTATTTGCGAGGCAGATTGGTAGACCCTGACAGCTTGCCTGAATCGGTCTACTTACCGTTAAAAGCGACCTATATGGGCACCTTGGCAAGTGTTGGGCAGGTCAAAGGCACGATCCATCTAGAGCAGGTCATTGAGCGTCCTTTTGGGACAAAGGTAAATGCCAAGTTAGGGCAGCCGATTGCTGGCTATCTATATGTGGAGGGAGCAGGGCGTGAGCTATCAGCTTGATTTTGACACGAACGATGCGAAGAAAGCTGCCCAACAGGCTTTCAGAGACACCGCGCTTATCCTGGCTGGGCAGCTCACGCAGTCCATCTCTGACCCATCGTGGGATTGGCCTAACGAACCATCCCCGCGAGACATCGTAGATACAGGGCGGCTGCGCTCTTCTCAAACCATTGAGATTGGCAATATGCAGGCTGAGTATGCGTGGCCTGTTGAGTATGCCGAATATGTTCACGATGGGGTTGCCCTCAATAACGGGACGGTCTTACCTGCTAGACCGTGGATTGATAAAACCTTAGAGCAACATCCACCGGAACAGACCTTCGACAAATTGTTGAGGCTGGGCTGATGAATGCGATCGCCCTAAGGACAACGCTGGAAACGCTACTAACCCCGTCACTTGGGACTTACACCCTCAAGGGCGGTCAGGTGATGTCAGCGTTTTGGGCGTTCCCCCCTAGTGTTCCACCAGATAGAGAGGTGCAAGGATTAGAGGCGATTTTTGGCAAACAGCCACGGCGATCGCCTCCCAGCCGTCACACCTTTGGCAACGCTCACGTTGAGCAAACATGGTCATTGCGTCTCGTTCAGCACAATCGGTCTATCCCTATCCCTGACAGCGTTTTGAATGCCATAGAGCAAGCGTTCACAGAGGTCAACTCAATTTTATTAGAGCAAACCCAGATTGCCCCTGCGCAAATCGTTTACGAGTTTAGAGATTCACTTTTTCTGAGGAAATAACATGGCGATCGGACAAGCATTTAAATTTATTCGGGCAAACGGCAACGAACTATGGATCGCCGCAACTCCACTTCCTAGCTGGACGGACTCGGTTCCAACCTCTACCGTCACGGTTAGTACGGCGGCATTAGTCACAGACACTGTTCTGCAACTTACTGCGCTGCCTGTGAAGCTCTACAAATTCTACAAGTTCATGGTGGGAGCCGTGACCGTAGAGGTCACGGCAGATACTGATGTTTCGTTGACGACGGTTAGTTTGCCCGTCAAGCTATCAGCCCCTATTGCATTGAACGCCACCGGACAGGTTCAGGCGCTCGTCCCGCTATTTTCAATCAACAGCATCCAGCCGTCTACCAGCTCTACGACCACATCAACTCGAAACTTTGGATCGTCTAACAACGATGTGAAAACGGCTCAAATGAACGCCTCTACCTATCAAATGAGCGGGTTTCTGGTCACAAATGATCCAGGCGTTAAGGTCTTAAAAGCCATTCAGAATAGCCTCAATTGGGGATATTTCAAACAGGTGCGTCCAGACGGGTTAATTCGGACATTTAAGGCGGTGGTGTCTCAAATCTCTGCTGGGGAACAAGAAGATCAGGACATGACCTTTAATTGCAATCTTGAAGTGGCAGACGGGTTTGTCGAAGTTGAACCAACCTAACCATTGGGACTATTTAGAAACAGCCGACCTTTTTTTAGTGGACTGTACTAAATCGCAATCCACTTTAATTGTCGGAATTGCTGTTATCGAGCGAGGGGCGCGTCAATTTCAAGACTTGCCCCTTATTCAGTTAAAAGCAGAACTCCCTGAACAGTTCATTAATTTGCCAGACTCAATCACCGAATTCAACCTAGAGATTCCATGCCAACCATCTCAGATTTAGCCCCGCAGCAGTTTGCCAAAATTCCGTTTGAGGCGAAGCGGTTTAATGCAATCCCGTCACAGATTCGCGAAAAGTTGACGGCAGTTTATAACACCGGGAAAGAGGCTTTTTTGTTGCCTAAATTTTATGGGCTACAAATTTTTGAGCGCAAAGAAATCGTTCATCAGCTCTCAACTCAAGACGAGATTCAGCGGCGTATTGCTGGGCTAATCCTTCAGGTTTCGGCAGAAGAAGGGCATGACATTAATGAGCTGGCTCAAATCCTAATTGAGCAAACGTCAGTAGCCCATAAGGTGGCGCTGTTTGCCAAGCACATTGATGAGGTACTGGCGATTCAGCGGACTGCCGAAAGCCTGACTGAGGACGTGTTGCTTGTCTCAACCATTTTGAAGTTTCGTGGGGCAACAGACTGGACAGTTTCAGACACGCTTGGGTTGACCGAAGCGCTTTTTGATGCGATCGCCCATTACATTGCCCAAGACCGCGAGGGCTGGGGGGAGGACGACGAGGATTCTGAGGGAAACGAAGGGGCGGAGTCCTCACCCTCTCAGGACTCCGCGAACGAGCCACAGCCAAAGCCTACAGCGAACCTGATTGGCAGTCCATCTATTTCGCGCTCCAAGCGACGCAAAGGCAAACGCTAGATGAATTCATGAGTCAGCCGGATTGGCTGGTCATTTCTCGGTTCAATCACCACATTAAGGAGCAACGGGCAAGAGCCAATGATTTTTCGATCACAAACGCTAAGGGGTTCGGTGCCATCTTTGGCGCAAGCGCGGTTAAGTTCCTTCCTTACCCTGCCGAACTAGACCCACTCGAAAAAATAAAGCTTCGCATTAATCGGGTATCTGCACAAATTTTTTGCAAGTTATTAAATCAGGATTTGATCCCGCCACGCATTCAGGGGCTGCTGTCAAACTCCAAAGAGGGGAATCTGACCCAAGCAATCCGAGAGGTGGCAGAAGAGGAAGTTTGACAGTAAACCACTAACATGACAAATCTTCAAAAGGACTTTTCCGATGAGTAATATGCGGCGGTTGGTGCTTCAGCTACTGACAGATGATAGCCAGTACAATCGTGCGCTTAATCAAGCGCCGCAGACAGCTAAAGACGCTGGGCAGAAAGCAGGGGCGGGGTTCACTCAAGGATTTGATAGTGGGCTGAAGATTGGGTCAGACGGCAAGCTCCGCGATTCGCTAGGAAGGCTTGTTAAGGATTCGGAAAACGCAGGTCAACGTTCTGGCAAAAGTTTTGCGGATGGGTTCGCCAGCAAAGCTAAGTCTGCCCTAAGCGATGGGCTTGGGAATATTGCCCAAGGGATTGGGGCTGGCATCGGTTTCAGTCTGACCAATGCCGTAATGGGCGCTGTCAGGCAGGCAGGCGCTTACCTGACCGATAACAGCAATGCTCAAGGACTGAATTCAGCGCAGGTCAAAGCTGGCACCCTCACTAAAGACACTAAGGCGCTCACCGAAGAATCTAAGAAGCTCAGTCGAGAGCTTGGGTTCATGGCTAGCACGACTGAGATTTTAGAAGCCTCTTACGATGTGCTGTCTTCTGGCTTTTCTGGGACTAAAGACGCAATCGACATTTTACGCCCTTCAATCAAAGGGGCAGTAGCTGGATTCAGCGATGTGGCAACTGTTTCGGATGCAGCCACATCAATCCTTAATTCCTATGGGATGAAGGCCAGCGAAACGGCAATGATTATTGACCAGATGGCTGGTGTCCAAAACGCAGGGAAGATCGAGATTGGAGAATATGCCCAACAAATTGGGCGGCTTGCTTCAACGGCTTC
This sequence comes from Thermosynechococcus sp. WC_1, assembly GCA_020058975.1. GTDB lineage: Bacteria > Cyanobacteriota > Cyanobacteriia > Thermosynechococcales > Thermosynechococcaceae > JAAURS01. The sequence goes on from JAGVDA010000382.1 coordinate 3,784, forward strand.
TAGCGCTGGGGTTTCGCTGACCGACCTCAATGCTGCGATCGCAACGGCAACGCTCTCAGGGGTGCCCGTTGAGTCAACTTTTGCTGGGATTCGACAGGCAATCGCAAAGGTTTTAGACCCTACTGACGAAGCGAAGGAATATGCCAAAAAAATGGGCATAGAATTCAACGCAGCGGCTCTTAAGGGGAAAGGGTTTACAGCGCTCTTAAAAGACATTACCGATAAAGGCGCAGGGAATTCCGAAGGCATTCTAAAACTATTTGGATCGGTAGAAGCACTGACAGCACTCCTCCCAAGCGCAGGAGTGAAGTTTAAGAATTATCTTGCAAATCTTGAAACTGTAAAGACTACAAAGATTGATGATTCTTTCAAAAACGTTGCCAACAGCATTGAAAACCTTGCCAAAAAGCAAGAGGTTCTAAAGCAAGAGTTAGACATCAAATTCAAGGACAATCTCAGTCCTATTTTTCTTGGGGCAAACAAGCTGATTGCGGACTTCCTTCAGTCGCTTCTAGATTCTGAAGGCGGGATGGGAGAGTTAAAGTCAGTTGCAGAGGGCTTCTCTAAAGACTTAGAAGTGCCCCCTGAGCAGATGAAAGCTTTTGCCAAAGAGGTACAGGATGGGGCGATTGATCTCTTGACGGAGGCTGTAGGCGTAGCGCGGGATCTCACTAAATCGTTGCTGCAAAATCCGAAGGCAATCGAAGAGGCCACCATCGCCACAAAACAGTTTTTTGCTGGCCTAACAGAAATTGTGAAAGTCGTTGGCTTTATTGCTGGGGGCTGGGTTAATATTGTTCGGCTCATTGGGGTTTCTATCGAGAAAACTAAGGAATATATAGGCTTGCAGCCTACCGATGAGCAAAAAGAGCGAGAAGAAAACACCAAATATTCAATCAAGCCCACCACTGTCTACACCACAGGGCGCGATAGTTCAGGGAGAGTCATTTCTACCCCGCTTGGGGCGGGGGAGTTGCGCCCACACCATAGAGAGTACAAAACAGGGATAGGAACGCCGTTTGACCTGACGCTTGAGCGCAATGGCAGCACCAATGTTCCTATCCCCTCACCTATGGCGGGGGAAGTTGTTGAGGCGAAGGAGATGGGCGGCTACGGCAACGCGGTCATCATTCGTGACCTAAAGACCATGCAGCAGGTTCTGCTAGCCCACTTAGACAAAATCTTTGTAAAACGAGGCCAGCAGGTCTTGTTAGGGGAACCTGTTGGGATGCAGGGCAACACTGGCAAAAAGGGTATGGCGGTACACCTTCACATTGAAGGCGATCCGGAGATGATCAAAGACTATGCCCAGATGTTGCAAAAAGGGCTAACCCCCAAGCTCCCTGGCACTCCAAAAGTTGACACAGTAAAGGGGTCGAGTGCCCAGTCTCAGATCAAGATGACCGACACGGGAAAGGTCAACGACAAAGGCCAAAAAATCTTTAAAGTTGACGTGATTGATTCCTCTGGGAATGTCGTCTTTACTAGCGCGGCATTTTCTGGCAGACCTGAAAATCAAAAGCTAGAAACGGCTGCTCAAGGCATACCAAACAGCAAGAACCCAATTCCTGAAGG
>JAGVDA010000465.1 GCA_020058975.1 Thermosynechococcus sp. WC_1
CGTCACCACCCCCGAAATCTCTGCGGTTCGGGATGCGGATCGCGTGATTGGGCTACTCGAAGCCAACCGCATTAAAAACGTAAGGCTCATTATTAACCGGATCCGTCCGGCGATGGTGCAGTCTAACGACATGATGTCTGTGAGTGATGTTCAAGAGATTCTGTCCATTCCGCTGCTGGGCATTATCCCCGATGACGAGAGAGTGATTGTGGCAACCAACCGAGGCGAACCGCTCGTCTTGTCAGAGGTTGAATCTGTGAGCAAAATGGCGCTCAACAACATTGTGCAGCGCATTGAAGGGAAAACCGTTAACTTCTTAGACCTTAACGCTGCCTACGATACCCTGTTCTCTCGGTTTCGCCGCCTCTTTAAATCTAAATCTTGAGCCATATCAGCGCTTGCGTTGTTAAACAGCGTTTTTTGTATTGTTGATCCGTAACGCCGTAAAACTTGAAGCATTAAGTTGAAATCCTATGATCAGCGAGCTTATCGAAAAACTCTTTTTTGGGTCAGACAACAGTAACAGTCGTGATCAGGTGAAGCGGCGTCTGAAGTTTGTGCTAGCCCATGACCGCGCAGACCTCACCCCAGCCATGATGGAGTCTATGCGTCGAGACATCCTTGAGGTGGTGTCTCGCTATGTTGAGATTGATATGGATAGTCTTAACGTGTCTTTAGAGTCTGACCAGCGCACGACGGCGCTCATTGCCAATCTGCCCATTCTGCGGATTAAAAATGAGCCAATGCCGCTCGAAGATATTGATTCTTTAGCGTAGTTTGCCTCCCTGCTGAAGCTGTCTTGGTGTGGGTCGCGATGGATTCTGTTTTGCCCAAGGCTTAATCATTTATAAATATCATCACTGCGCTTAGGTGATTTCTGGAAAACAATCTACCGCTGGCTTCGACTCCGCTCAGCCAGCTAGAGACTAGAGATTGTGCCCTGAGCGGAGTCGAAGGGTACAATCTCGGACGGTACAACCTTTTCTGGAAATCGCTTGAAAGACATGATCCTTCCCCAAAATCGTTCGACCGCTAACCATCATGGCTTTGTTTAAGGACGTTTTGAAAAACGTCACGAAGCAGGCAGGGCGACAGTTGCCAGGACGCTTCGGGCAGTCTGTAAAATGGCTTGCACCAGGATTATCGGTCAAGCGATGGCTTTTGATGAGCGCGGTTGGGGTTGTTTTGACCGTTTTGGGGTTTGCAATCTTAATTCGGTTGACGCCCGTTTTTTACGTCATTCAGCTTATTCAGCTTTTGCTTCAGGTGGTGACGCAGTACGTCCCTGGCTATATGCGAGGGCTACTGGTGATTGGGCTGGGGCTGTTGCTGGTCTGGTGGGGGCAGTCTCGCACCCTGGGATCAATCACAGAAGTGCTGATGCCGGAAGGCAATGATGAGCTAGTCGATCGGCTGCTCACCCACCGTCGGCTCCATCGGGGCGCAAAAATTGTGGCCGTGGGAGGCGGCACGGGACTGTCTACCCTACTGCGAGGGCTGAAGGAATACAGCGCCAATATCACGGCAGTGGTGACGGTAGCAGATGATGGCGGGTCTTCTGGTCGGCTGCGGCGCGAGATGGGGGGGCTGCCCCCTGGAGATATCCGCAACTGTTTAGCGGCACTGGCAGATCAAGAAAAGCTGATTACGGAGCTATTTCAGTACCGCTTTAGAACGGGGGATGGGCTAGCAGGCCACAGTTTTGGCAATTTGTTTCTGTCGGCAATGAGCGAAATTACCAACGGTTGGGAGGAGGCGATCGCCACCAGTTCTCAGGTGCTTGCCATTCGTGGTCAGGTCTTACCCGCCACCCTCAGTGACGTGCGGCTGTGGGCAGAGTTTGAGGACGGGCAGCGCATTGAAGGGGAATCTCAAATTAGCGCCGCTGGGGGCAGAATTGTCAAAATTGGCTGTACCCCCTCTCGCCCCCCTGCCTTGCCCAGCGTACTAAAGGCGATCGCCGAAGCCGATTTCATCATATTAGGGCCAGGGAGCCTGTACACCAGCGTGATCCCCAACCTGCTGGTGCCCGATATTATTATGGCGATCGCCCGTCGTAAAGACATCCCGCGCATCTACGTGTGCAACATCATGAGCCAGCCCGGCGAAACCACGGGCTATCGGGTTTCTGACCACATCAAGGCCATTGATGCGGCGGCAGGTCGGCGGTTATTTGATGCGGTGCTGGTACAAAAACAGCCGCCCTCCGCCGCTGCCCAACACCATTATTCCTATGAGAATTCTCACCCCGTTAAGACCGACCGCGATGAACTAATGCGTCTGGGCTGTCGCGTAATTTTGGCAAACGTGATGGAAGAAGATCCTAAGACGCATTTAGTGCGCCATAGCTCAGAGCGTTTAGCCCGCGTTTTGGTGCGCTGGTATGGTCGTGTCGAAGGACTCATTGCGCCGGAAGAGGCCGCTGCCGTTGCGCCAGTCAGTCGCGGGTCGAGATCTTCTCGCCTGCGATCGCAGAAGCCAACGCAAAAACTGCGTCCATAATGCTACTGCGCCAAAGTGCAGACCTTTCATGAGAACTTTTCAGATGACAGCTTCATCACTTTGCGTTTCGGGTAGGACACGCTCTGGCACAATAGAAACTGATAGGAAGGAATCATTTATAGATCCCCGCTATTCCTGAACTCTATTGGTTAAAGCTCTATGACCGTCGGCTACCTTGCGCTGGTGCTTCATGCCCACCTTCCGTTTGTTAGGCATCCAGAAAGCGACTACGTTTTAGAAGAAGAGTGGCTCTATGAAGCCATCACCGAAACCTATGTGCCCTTGCTCATGGTGTTTGAGGGTCTAAGGCGAGACGGCATCGACTTTAAAATTACGATGAGCATGACGCCGCCCTTGGTCGCCATGCTCCAAGACCCGCTGCTTCAAGATCGCTTTGACGATTACCTCGCCACCCTAGAAGAACTGGCTACCCTCGAGGCTGAGCGCAATACTTTCAACGGTCATCTCAAGTATTTAGCAGAATATTACATCGAAGAATTTGGCAGAATTCGCGCCTATTGGGAAGACTGTGATCGCAATATCGTCGGGGCATTCAAGAAATTTCAAGACAGCGGCAATCTTGAAATCATGACCTGCGGAGCCACCCACGGCTATTTGCCCCTCATGAAAATGTATCCTCAGGCCGTGTGGGCGCAGCTTCAGGTGGCCTGCGAAAGCTATGAAGAAGCCTTTGGACGCGCACCCAAGGGCATCTGGCTACCAGAATGTGCCTACTACGAAGGCTTAGAGCGGATGCTGGCAGACGTGGGTCTGCGCTACTTTTTGACCGATGGTCACGGCATTCTGTACGCCCGTCCTCGCCCTCGCTTTGGCAGCTATGCCCCCATCTTTACCGAGACTGGCGTTGCGGCCTTTGGACGAGATCAGGAGTCTTCTCAACAGGTGTGGTCTTCTGAAGTGGGCTACCCAGGTGCCGCTGAATACCGCGAGTTTTACAAAGATTTGGGCTGGGAAGCAGACTACGACTACATCAAGCCCTACATTATGCCCAACGGACAGCGTAAAAACGTGGGCATCAAGTACCACAAAATTACGGGCAAGGGTTTGGGCTTAAGCGACAAGGCGCTATATGACCCCTACTGGGCAAAAGAAAAAGCCGCCGAACACGCCGCAAACTTCATGGTCAACCGTGAGCAGCAGGTACGGCACCTCAACGGCATCATGCAGCGTCCGCCCATTGTGGTGTCGCCCTACGACGCGGAGCTATTTGGGCACTGGTGGTACGAAGGCCCTCAATTCATTGATTTTCTCTGCCGCAAGTCTTGGCACGACCAGCAAACCTACGAAATGACCCATCTGGCAGACTACCTTCGGGGCAATCCAAATCAGCAGGTTTGTCGCCCATCACAGTCAAGCTGGGGCTACAAGGGCTTTCATGAATACTGGCTTAATGAAACCAACGCCTGGATTTATCCGCACCTGCACAAGGCCGCTGAGCGCATGATTGAGCTTGCAAAGCGCGAACCTGCCGATGAGCTAGAGTGGCGTGCCCTGAATCAGGCCGCGCGGGAAATTTTGCTGGCTCAAGCCTCAGACTGGGCATTTATTATGCGGACGGGGACGATGGTGCCCTATGCGGTGAGAAGAACGCGATCGCATTTAGTCCGGTTTGACAAACTCTACAACGATATCCGAGAAGAGAAAATCGACTCCGGCTGGCTAGAGAAGGTAGGGCTGATGGACAATATTTTCCCCAATATTAACTACCGCGTTTATCGTCCGCTGTAGGGGTCTGGCGGCAGCGCTTAAAAGCCTGATTAGAAAAAACAAAAAAAGAGAGGGTGGTCTTAGCCACCCTCTCTTTTTAGCCTAGGTTAGGTTTTGTCTAGACAAACCATTCTTCAATGGCTTCTGCCTTCGTATTAGTGCGGCGCTCCGGCGTTTCGCGGGTAAACCGCATGTGAATAGCGCGGGTTTGTTCGCCATCTGCGGCAACCGCCATAATGGGGTAATCAATCAGGCCATCCTGGAAGGACATTTGGAACCGGAACGTACCATCTGGTGTTAGCTCAATGGGGCGACCACCAATGGTCACATGGGCGTCGGGTTCCGTTGCGCCGTAAACAATCAGCTCAGCATCCGCCACCAGCCAAAACTGACGAGGTTTTGCAGGCAGAGAGCCAGAGAACAGACCCGCACCCGAAGCCGTCAAACCAGCGCCCGAAGCCGTTGGCAACGCCCACAAGCCCACACCAGACGGGAACACGTAGGAGCTGAGGCTTTGCTCAGGCCCCTTACCATGCTGCATCGAGCAA
>JAGVDA010000461.1 GCA_020058975.1 Thermosynechococcus sp. WC_1
CACGGCTTCAGCTAGAGTACATAGACTGTCTTGCCATCCACGGCATCAACACAGCGGAGCATCTAGCATGGGTTCAAAAGCCCAAGGGATGTATGACTGCGGTTCAGGATGCAGTTGCCGCCGGAAAAATTAGGCACGTTGGGTTCTCTACCCATGCGCCCCTAGAGATTATTCTGGCTACTATCAACAGCAGCTTATTTGAGTTTGTAAACCTCCACTACACCTATTTCTTTCAGCGCAATGCTCTAGCCGTGGCCTTAGCGCATCAAAAAGGCATGGGCGTATTTATCATTTCCCCTGCCGACAAAGGCGGAATGCTCTACACGCCACCCCAGACCCTAAAGGATCTTTGTGCGCCTCTCGATCCGCTCCATGTTAACGCTCGTTTTTTGCTCAGTCAGCCTGCTGTGACGACGTTAAGTGTGGGTGCGGCAATACCGGAAGAGTTGGACTGGCCCTTGGCGATCGCCGATCAAACCATCCCTCTCACGGGGCTTGAGCAGGAAATACTAGAACGACTCAAGACTCACGCCACCCAAACCCTCCAGTCCGATCAGTGCCACCAGTGCAACGCCTGCTTACCGTGTCCAGAGAATATCAACATCCCAGAAGTGCTGCGGCTACGGAACCTAGCGGTGGCCTACGACATGGCAGACTTTGGGCGCTACCGATATCGCATGATTGAAAATGCAGGCCACTGGTTCCCTGGACGCAAGGCCGATAAATGCACCGAGTGTGGCGATTGCCTACCTCGATGCCCCTCTAATTTATCCATTCCGGCGCTGTTGTTTGACACCCACGATCGGCTCCAAGATACCGCCCGACCGCGCCTATGGGAGTCTATTTAAGCGGGTATATCGTCTGCTCATCTGGCAGCTTTTGATAAAGCTTCAGTTTGCGCTTTTTGTTTAGGTGATCATTGCGGCGATCGCCCCTTTCACTTCGGCTGGACTAAAAAGCGGCGATCGTCCTGCACCAAGCATCTGCATTAATGACAGGTGAATTTGAGATTGAACGTGAGCCAGAATAGTGTTGCATTTGACACGAATGCCAATTATAGTTGGCTATAATATAAAGACGAGGAAGGATCAGGCTTTGACTCGGATCGTAAACCCCAAGCAAATTGTTCTTTACGCAGATAAAGACGGGAACGAGCCGTTTCAGGTATGGATCGACAGCCTGCGTGACCAAAAAAGCCGACGGCGAATTATCAGCCGCCTATTTCGAGTTCAGCAGGGGAATTACGGAGATGTGAAGCCGATAGGTGATGGGCTTTCTGAGTTTCGTATCTTTTTTGGACCTGGATATCGAGTGTATTTTGGCGAGGATGCGGGAAATATTGTTGTTATCCTTTGCGGGGGCGACAAGGATAGCCAAAGCCGCGATATTGAGGACGCTAAAGCTTATTGGAAGGAGTATAAAAGCCGTGAGAACGCTTAGAACGCTGGATGAGTTTACTGAAGGGTATTTTCGCGATCATCCTGAGGAGGTTGACGATTATCTAATGGAGATTTTTCAAGATTTTGCAGAGGATAACGATACGGGAGCTTTATTGGCATCGTTGCGTGTCATTGCCCGTGTGCGGGGTATTAGCGATATGGCTCAAAAAACGGGCATGACTCGGCAGGGGCTACAAAAAGCATTGTCCGGCGATGGCAATCCACGTCTTGGAAATGTCATTTCTATTATGAAGGCGATGGGTTATTGTCTGGTGCCGCAGAAGTTACCGCCTGTGAATACGTCTCATTAATGCGGCGATCGCCTCCTTCACTTCGAGACGAGCTAGAGGCTTGCGAAGTGAAACGCTACAATGCAAATACTCCAAAGTCAACATTGTGAACGTCGATCAAAAAATACTTACACGCCTTGATGAACTTATTACCCTTGGTCGCAAGGTGTTAACGACTCGCCGATCCCCACCAGCAAACGTGATGACAAGCGATTACGTTGATGTTCAACTTGCCAATCAGTGGTTTACTAGCTGCCTAAGTTTGATCGGACGAGTGTTTGGTGAGCAGAGTGTTCATCATCAACGTCTCAAGGAGCTGTTTTCACCCTATCCAAATTGGCCGAAAGTCGATCAAGCCTTTGGAGTTCTTTTGGCAGCCAAAGATGACTTTGAGTCAGAAAGCCTATATTCCTTGAAGAAACTCGTTGAAGCTGACCTTTTTCATGAGTTCTTAGAGCAATCGGAGCATCTTTTGAACGCTGGGTACTTTCAGCCAGCGGCAGTAATTGCTGGTTGCGTTTTGGAGGATGGGTTGCGAAAGCTTTGTGTCGCAAATGGAGTGACCCTCCCTGATCATCCAAAACTTGATTGGATGAACTCAGAACTGGCAAAGAAGGGCATTTACACAAAGCTTATCCAGAAACGCATCACATCACTTGCTGATCTTAGAAACAGTGCCTCACATGGTAAGTGGACGGAGTTCGAGAAATCTGACGTTGAGTCAATGGTACGTGACATCCGTGACTTCATGGCGAAGCACTATAGTTAGTTTGGTTTGAGATACGGATGCTGTTGGCGAAATAGTTACGCCCCCTCCAAAGCCAGAGCAGCAAAGCGAGAGATTCGGGTTTTTGCGTGCGGAGTACCTTCTAACCAGTCAG
>JAGVDA010000286.1 GCA_020058975.1 Thermosynechococcus sp. WC_1
ACTGAGCTATAAAGCGGCGGTGTTGTCCATTGACAAAAGATATCCAGGCCATGCCCGTCGTGCGGCTCTCGCCTTTTGGAGCGCCCTGCCTCAGTTTAGCTATACCAAATTTGTGATTGTGGTCGATAAAGACATTAATATCCGAGATCCGCGTGCGGTCGTCTGGGCGATCACCTCTAAAGTCGATCCGGCCCGTGATGTGTTTATCTTGCCGGATAACCCCTTCGATTCTTTAGACTTTGCAACGGAACGATCGGGACTCGGCAGCAAGATGGGCATTGATGCCACCACTAAGGTTTATCCAGAGACTGACCGCGTCTGGAATGATCCGCTGATTCCAGATCCAGATACTGCTGCAATGGTAGATCGACGCTGGGCAGAGTATGGTCTGGCTGATCTACAGCTCACAGAAGTAGACCCCAACCTGTTTGGCTACGATATTCGCCCATAAAAAATCCCCGGGGAGGAGATAGCCACGGGGATAGAAAGAAGCCTAGGACTTAGAAACGTTAGAAACTAAACTGCATTCGCAAGTTGCCCACAAAAACAGTAGGATTACCGCTGATATTGTTTGGGTTGATAATGGCATAGAAAGCAGGAACTAAAGCAACATTGTCATTGACAGGATAGAAGTAGCTTGCCTCAATATCGTACTGAGTTGCATATCTAGTTCCCCCAACGCCACCTCCAGCAATCAGAAAGTTTCGACCCTCAAGGACATCAGATGGCACGACAAACGCAAGCGTTGCTTGAGCACCAGGCTTAAAGAGGTCAGGGAAGGCAAGACCAAACTGGATAGACTGATTATTGACATCTCCTTTGGGTCTTGTGGGATCAACAGGGGTAAGATTGGTGTTGCCAAAGGTGTAGCGACCAAAAACACCAAAGCCTTTGGTGACTAACCAATCAAAGTTAAAACCAAAGGTATTCGCCGTAGCAGGCCGAAGTGCTCCGCCAAAGCCATCGTCTGCAAGACCATATAACGGTAAGCCCGCTGTCCCGCCAATTAATCCACCAAACACCGTTCCAAGATTAGTGCGAGTGTAGAGAAAACGGAGATTAACCGTTTTTACAGGAGAGTAGGTAACTTCGCCAGTGAGCGTGTTTGTCCCGTCAAATAGGCCAAACTGTGAATTCTCAGCAGAGTTTAAGAACGATGGTAAAAATTCAATACTTTGACTGAGATATCCCAACTTTACCTGAAGTTTTGGACTCGGAGACCAAATTGCAATGGCACCAGCACCGCGCTTACTGGCATTCAGCAAAGGACTCCCGATTGAATCAAAGCTGGTACTTCCATTCAAAAAGAATGTGAATCGATTATTGTCAAAATAGCGGTAGAAATTAATCCGTGGACCTACAACCAAGTCTAAGTTTTTTGCCACTGGGAAACTATAGTTCAGTTCCCGCACAACGAAGGTTCCAGAATCTACTCCAGCAGTTTGATCGGTGAAGGGAGTACCCCACGTATTAAATAAGCCAGCAGAAGCAAACGCATTTGCAGGAGAATTACCTGTACCAGATGCAAGCTGGACTCGCAGGAGATCTTTACCTGTAAAGGAAGTATTAAAGCCAAGCCATACTAGACCACTAAACGTAACGTTTGGATCACTATCTACTGTGCGGGTTCTTGGAACTCCGTTAACTCGGTTATCACTCAAGTTACCGCTGAAGACACTAAACGGAAGAATTCCATCAGCGCCCTCAGCTAAAAGTCCATTTCCTGCCGTTGCGCCCGTAATATTGAAGAATGCATTCCCACTTAGTTTTGTGGTGGTCGAAAACTGCTGTGCTTCTAGGGTTTTGGTACGGGCTTCAAGCCCATCGACGCGACCCTTGAGGGTAGCTAGTTCAGTTTTGAATTCTTCTTGGAGCGCTTTAACGGTGGCAAGGTCTTCTTTGGTGGCAAAGCGATCACTAATCTGATCCAAACACGCATTGAGTGCCGCAGCCAATTCATAGCGGGTTGCGGCACGATTGCCACGAAAAGTACCGTCGGGATAGCCTGCAATACAGCCATAGCGCTCGACCAAAGACTGTAGCGCCTGAAATGCCCAGTCTGTGGGCTGTACGTCAGACAGTTGAGAAACAGACGTAACCTGCGCTTCGCTATTGCCCGTTGCCTGAATGAGCGGGGCATTTGAGGTAAAAGCAGGGACGGGCGCGGTAGTGAGACTATCGGAATTAATCTGCTGAGAAATTTGTGAAACGGGCTGAAGGTTGGTGAGTTCCTCGGCTTGGGCAGTTCGCGACTTCCCTCCCATCACCATGCCAACTGCACTAAAAAGCACCGTCCATATCCAAAGGCGCACAGCAAAGCGGGCGTTCCAATTTGCTTGAAAAGCATTTAGCATTAATTTTTCCTCACACACTAAAAAGAGAGTCTGCCGAAATAAATGCTTTGTTGAACCTTTATTGAAATTATCCAAATAGGACGATTTCAAAAATCTATACAGGTTCTACAAAACTTACTAAATCAGCAGAAGAAAGGCTTTGTATACAATATGCAGCCTACGATGCTCAATCTTCTAGAAATGTATAAGGCTACACATTTAATACGTCATGTTTTGAAGAGATGACAGAGCTGCCAAGTTACGATTTCAATATTTTTGTTGCAAAGAAAGGTCGTAGAAACAGGTCATTTTACATACTTGTATAGCTGAACTCCAGTCAAATTAGGTATTTCACGTTATGCTACTCTACGGTTGGCTAGCCGCTATTCAGCTTTATCCTGATTCCCATGAGCAGGCAATTCAAATATGTGATCTCTTATACTATTTTTCTCGAAAATACTCTATAGATTGTACTCTGTATACAAGCTTCGCCTGTTCAAAGCAAATTTTAATACTTATAGAACTAGAAAGTTTAGATAGATTTTTACATGAATTATTTATCTGATTAACTAGGTCTTTAGAGATTTTCGTTCGTCGAATATCTATTTTCCAAGAAAGTGTAAGGAGCATTATCTCAGTGTCTACAAGACGATCTCTTTATTTGCCTCGTCGCCAGGTAATTCGAGGGCTTTTAGCCACAACAGCATTTGGCGTAACTTCTCGACTGGTGGGCTGTAGCTCTGCGCCAGAATCTGATGCTGGTAAGACGGGTGCGGAGACAGCGGGTAGCAGCGGCGGAGATAAGCCGCTGGTGGTTGGGTTTATTTATGTCGGCTCTAAAGATGACTTTGGCTTTAACCAGGCACATGCAGAAGGCGCAGCGGCGATCGCCAAGCTGCCAGGGGTCAAAATTGTAGAGCAGGCCAATGTGCCAGAAACCACTGAAGTGCAAGAAGCCATGCGTAACATGATTGAGCAAGATGGCGCAACGGTCTTGGTTCCCACCTCCTTTGGCTATTTTGACCCCCATATTGTGAAGATTGCGGGAGAGTTCCCAGAAGTGCAGTTTTTCCACTTTGGTGCCCTTTATCAAGAAGGCAAAACCCCTAAAAATATCGGCAGCTTTTTTGGGGATGTCGATGAAGGGCAATACGTGGCGGGTAGAGTTGCCGCTCAAACTTCAAAAAAAGGGAAGCTTGGTTTTGTTGCCGCCAAGCCGATTACCCCCGTACTGCGTAACCTTAATAGCTTTGTCTTGGGGGCACGCAGCGTAAAGCCTGACATCCAAGTCCAGGTTATCTTTACAGGAGATTGGTCACTGCCGGTCAAAGAAGCAGAAGCGACCAATAGCTTGGCCGATCAGGGCGTTGACGTGATTAGTATGCACGTCGATAGCCCCAAAGTCGTGATTGAAACAGCCGAAAAGCGCGGCATCTATTCCAGCGGGTTCCATGCGGTGCAGTCTAGTTTGGCACCCAAAGGCTACCTGACAGGGACAGCCTGGGATTTCCCTAGCGTTTATACCCAGTATGTTGAGCAAATCAAATCGGGCAAAAAACTGATGGATGGGAGCATTCCTCACCTCACCCGAGGCGGTTTGAAAGAGAAATTCGTGAAGCTGGCTCCCTACGGAGCTGCGGTCAGTGATGCCACTAAGAAAGATGCCGATGCAACTCAGGCAAAGCTGATTGATGGCAGTTTGTACGTCTATAAGGGCGAAGTGAAAGACAACGCGGGTAAAGCAATTATTGCGGCGGGTAAAAATTTAAAAGTTACGGATCCTGCCCTCGATAAGATGGATTGGCTGGTGGCTGGTGCTTTGGGCAAAGTAGGAGGATAACTCGTGATGCAGTCACCGCGCCGTCAACACTGGGGTAAAACCCTTGAGTCTATTTGTTTGCCAGTGGGAGCCTTACTATTCTCACTCGTTTTGTTTGGCATTTTTTGTGCGGCGGTGGGTTCAAACCCGTTTGAAGTGTATGCCTCTATTCATAAGGCCGCTTTTGGCAATTGGCGCTCGTTTCAAAATACCCTCATTCGTGCTGCGCCGCTGATGTTGACAGCGCTCTGTACTGCATTGCCTGCTCGGCTGGGTCTGGTCATAATTGGCAATGAAGGGGCGCTGGTCATGGGTGGGATTGGCGCAATTATTGTGGGCTTGGGCTTAGGCGGCAACGCTCCCCCGCTGGTGGTTCAGATTGGGATGGCCTTAGCAGGACTGCTGTTTGGAGGGCTTTGGATTGGGGCAGTGGGTGCCCTTAGACACTATCGGGGCGTGAATGAAACCATCAGCAGTTTGTTGATGAACTACATTGCGATCGCCTTCCTCAACCACTTAGTCAATGGCCCTATGAAAGACCCTAGCTCTCTCAATAAGCCCTCAAGTTTTCCGATTCCGGCTGTAGATATGTTGGGGGTGTTGCCCGGGACGCGCATTCACTACGGCTTAATTTACGGCATTGTGGCCTGCGTGATTGCCTACGTTTTAATTCAGCGCACCACCTTCGGGTTTGCAGCACGGACGGCTGGCGGCAACATTCGCGCGGCGCGGATTGCGGGTCTGCCCGTCGGCAAGCTGACGATGGCGATTTGCTTTCTGGCTGGCTCTTGTGCTGGGCTGGCTGGCATGGTGGAAGTGGCGGCGGTGCATGGTCGTGCCAATGAGTCTCTAAACGCAGGCTATGGCTACAGCGGCATTTTGGTGGCCTTTATTGCGCGCTATAACCCTTTGGCGGCAACCGTTGTTGCGGTTTTACTGGGGGGCATTCTGGCTAGCGGCGGCATTTTGCAGCGAGTCCACAACCTACCGGATGCCACGGTATTGGTGTTTCAAGGGTTGGTCTTTTTGGTGGTGATGTATAGCGAATCGCTCTACGGTCGCTTAGCGATTTTCAAAGAGCGGCATGAAGTTAAGCCAACGCGGCAACCAGCGGCAGTGGTCTAACCCTATTTTTACTGAATGGAGCGGATTCGATGGCAGCAGAGACTGTGGGTTGGTGGGGTGTCCCGTTGGCGATCGCCGCTGGCACTATGCGAGGCGGTACGCCGTTTCTCTTTGTCAGCTTAGGGGAATGCCTGACCGAAAAAAGCGGCAAGATTAACCTAGGTTTAGAAGGGACGCTACTGACTGGAGCCATGAGCGCCTACGCCATTTCTTACCTGACGGGTTCTCCGTGGTTGGGCGTTTTAATGGCGGGGGTATCGGGCATGGCCTTGGGGTTCATTCATGCTTGGTTGACGCAGCAGCCAAAGGTCAATGACGTGGCAGTCGGTATTGCCATGATTATCTTTGGCAGCGGCATTGCGTTTTTCTTGGGTAAGCCATTTATTCAGCCCTCAGCCCCTCAACTGCCGACCTTTGATCTGGGTGGCTGGAGCAGTATTTCATCGCTGCAAGAGGCACTGAGAATTAGTCCTCTGTTTTTGCTGGGCGTGGCTTTAGCGCCTGCCATGACTTGGTTCTTTAAATCTACCCGCTGGGGTTTATTTATCCGAGCGGTGGGGGATAGCCCCGATGCGGCCTTGGCGATGGGCGTTTCGATTAAAAAGGTGCGGATGCTGTCGATTATTGCAGGCAGCTTTTTGGCAGGGATTGGCGGCGCGTCTTTGTCGCTCTATTACCCTGGCATTTGGAGCGAACGGATTTCGACGGGGCAAGGGTTAATGGCAGTGGCGCTGGTGATCTTTGCCCGTTGGCAGCCGATGCAGTGCCTATATGCGTCTTTGCTATTCGGCGGGGCGCAGGCATTTGGTCCGGCGCTTCAGTCTGTAGGCATTACCCAGGGCTACTATTTGTTTAATGCGGCACCGTATATTTTGACGCTAGGAATTATGATTTTGACCTGTTCGCCAACGCGGACAATTTCGGGAGCGCCAGGGGCGTTGGGTTCGGGGAGTTAGGTTGTCTGGAATTAGAGGCTGGAATATAGAGGGCGCAAGGTATGTGCGCCCCTGCGAGAGGTTGGGATGGATGTTGTAAATTTGGCGGTAAATGGAACGCTAATGCGCGGATTGGCGCTGAATCCCAATCTGTTAGGGGTGGGCGCTACCTTTGTGCGTGAGGCCATGACGGAACCGTCCTATCGGCTGTGGTCGATTGGGGACATTCATCCGGCAATGGTGCGGGTACGAGAGGGAGGTGTGGCGATCGCCATCGAACTCTGGCAAGTCCCCGCCGCCGGTTTGGGGATGCTGCTGTGGCAGGAACCTGCCGGATTGAGTATTGGGAAAGTTCGCTTAGAAGATGGCGAAGTAGTTTTGGGTGTATTGGGCGAACCCATCCTGTGCGAACACCAGCTTGAAATTACGGAATGGGGAGGTTGGCGTGCCTATAGGGCGTCCAAATCCCCTGCTTTAAGTGCTAAAGGAGGCTAACCGATGGATCGTTTTGTCCAATCAGACCCTTACCCTTATCCCTACAATGGCGAGCTGCGCCCTGACAATACGGCGCTCATCATCATTGATATGCAGACTGATTTTTGTGGCATTGGGGGTTATGTAGACCAGATGGGCTATGACCTCTCTCTGACTCGTGCGCCCATTGAACCCATCAAAAAACTGCTTGCGGCAATGCGCGATCGCGGGTTTTACATCATCCATACCCGTGAAGGGCATCGACCAGATTTGTCAGATTTGCCGCCCAATAAACGGTGGCGATCGCAGCAAATTGGTGCAGGCATTGGCGACCCTGGCCCCTGCGGTAAAATTTTGGTGCGCGGTGAGCCAGGGTGGGACATTATCCCAGAACTCGCGCCCCTGCCAGGGGAACCCATCATAGATAAACCAGGCAAAGGCTCTTTTTACGCCACAGATTTAGACCTGCTGCTTCGGCTGCGCGGCATCCAAAATATTGTTTTGACGGGCATTACTACTGACGTCTGCGTTCACACCACCATGCGAGATGCGAATGATCGCGGCTATGAATGCCTGATGCTATCAGACTGTACAGGCGCAACAGATCATGGCAACCATCTCGCCGCCCTCAGCATGATTCAAATGCAGGGCGGTGTCTTTGGTGCGGTCGCTGATTCTGCTGCATTGGTGGCGGCTATTCAAGATTTACCGTCTTTATCAAAAATTCCGCAACCCGTCTTGTGAACTGCATTTTGGATTGAACATATTACATTCAACCCATTGGATTGAACCCATGACCACCACCGCCACGCTTAATTCCCAAATGGAAATAACCCAACCGCCAGACCTTGAGATTGTAAA
>JAGVDA010000127.1 GCA_020058975.1 Thermosynechococcus sp. WC_1
CCTTATTTCTGAAGTGATTGCAACCTCTTCGCTCTCTAGCACCAATTTAGCTACATTTTAATTCTCTACTGGACTCACCGAACAGCGGAAGGTGGGTTTTATATAAGTCGCCAAAAAATATCTAACTTCAATAATAAAAGTAGAATCTGTCAACCGTCATTTGATAGATTTAGCGAGGGACTTGGAGCGGTTTAACTTCGATATTGGCTCCTACCTTTAGCCCAATGCTGGCAGCTAGACCACCCCGAATCTCAATGACCTGGTCTGTCAGCTCATTGGGGCCATAGACAGGACAAGGATCAGATTTGCACGGGGGAGTATTAGCGGCGATCGCAATGACTTTTCCCTGACGCAGAAAAATCATGTCTAAGGGCAGTCGGCAGTGTTTCATCCAAAACTGCACAGACTGCGGCGGATTAAACGGAAACAGCATCCCTCGGTTAGCGGGTAAAAAAGTACGATACATTAGTCCAATCGCCTGCTGCTGGCGACTTTTTGCAACTTCTAACTCAAACACCTGATTAGCAATCTTCGCCGTTGCCGTAATGGGAAGCACTTGGCCTGGTATTGGCCTCGCCGAAACCGCCACGGTTGGCTCCGCCTGAGTGCGATGGATTGGATCGCAAGACAGCAGCAGGCTAGTACAGCAGACGAGGCTAAGTCCGTAGAATAGGGGCTGACGTTTTTTAAGCATCTCGCAAGGCATAGCCTACGCCACGCACGGTATAGATTAATTTCTTCTCGCCGTCCCCTTCAATTTTGAGACGCAGGTACCGAATATACACCTCAATGACATTAGACTCGCCCAAAAAGTCATAACCCCACACATTTTCTAAAATTTGGTCGCGGGTCAGCACTTCTCTAGGATGCTCTAGCAAATACTTGAGCAAGTCATATTCCTTCATGGTGAGGCTAATCGGCTGCCCTCCTCGACTCGCAACCCGTGTATTGAGATCTAAGACCAGGTTGTCAAACTTAAGCGTTTCGCCCTGGCTTGCATTTGAAGGCTGAAGATAAAGATGAATCTGCTTAACGAAGGTATCGCTGCGATAGGGCTTCACAAAGTAGTCATCCGCACCTGCCAGCAGACAGGCCACCCGATCTTCAACCGTATCGGTATCCATAATGACGAGGAGAGGGAAGGTCGCGCCCTCTAGTCGTAGCTGTTTGCAAATATCAAATCCTGACCCTTGGGCAAAATGCTCTTCAACAACCAGCAGAGCAGGCTGGATTTCGCGTGTTTTTCTAAAAACTTCATCTGGATTATGCACAGTCTGAAGCTCATAGCCAGACTGCTCAAGATCTGCCGTGATGGCAGTCAATAACGCAGCCTCAGAAGCCGCAACTAAGATCATGGAACGCGGCATTATCAAAATACTCCAAAGCACCAATACTGAATCATCAAATACGCAACAATCAGATACGAAACCATACGCAGTCGTAAAAGCATGAATCGCTGTCTTGTGCTAAAGCGACGGTATCACAAGCTGCCATTCAGATGCTGCCGAACGGGATAATCCAGGTGTTTCTCCCACAACATAAGGCCCCCAATAGTGACGAGAGCCATCCAGGGTAAAGGCAACCAGTACGTCTCCATTTCTTAAGATTAGATTTCCTTCAGGCAACGAAAGCAGAAGCCCTGAACTGCTTCCTTCCTTGGGCGCAAAGTCCCAGTGTACAGGGGCGCGATAGGCATTGACCGGCGAATTATTTTGAGCCGACTGTTGAGATAGCAGCACAACTCGGATGGGGTATGGGCTGGTGTTGCGGATTCGCAGACCATTCGCGAGGGAGGGCTGAACGATTGATACAGAAGGCGTTGCGGTCGGCAACGCCGTAGGACTGGGCGCAACCTCTATAACAGGGGGCGTAGAATCTCTAGGTGTTGAGGGTTCAATCCATACGCTGAACTGGAGCTGAAGCAAAACAAATGCCAACGCTCCGCCGCCCAATGCTGCCAAAATCAGGGACAGAATGGATGGTTTCGCCGCCATTGCTTTTGGAGTCGTGTCTTCAACCGGTTGTGTCATGCTCTTAATATATCTACCCAAGACAGCGAATGGCTTGAGGCAAATTGAGTGTTTTTCTGAATCTTCAAGTGCTGAAGATCAAATACTCAAGAATTATCGCTGCTGCTACTATAAAATCTAAGCGGGTTGTAGCCGCCATTGGAGGGCTAAAGTCATGACAACAGCGAAACCCAGAGACGTTCAGGTCATGCCGATTGCCCCAGACACAACCATTTTGCGATCGCGCAGTTGGGCGCGGCTAAAGTTTGAAATTGAGTACGGCCTTCAGAGAGGCACCACCGCCAATAGCTATCTCATTCGTGCAGATAAAGTCGCCCTGATAGATCCACCGGGTGAAACCTTCACCGAACTGTTTCTAGACGCGCTTCAGGCACGGATAGAAGCCACCACCATCGACTACATCATTATGAGTCGGGTGAATCCCAATCGCTGTGCCACGCTTAAAGCCCTATTAGACATTGCGCCCCAGGCCGTTGTGATTGCGTCTAACCCAGGAGCCATTGTGCTGAAGGAAACGCTCCCTGACCTAGCGCCAAAGGTACAAATTGTGCGTGGGGACGAAACGTTAGATTTAGGGCAAGGCCATCTTCTCTCGCTGACTCAAACTTCTACGCCGCGCTGGCCTACAAGTATTTGCACCTACGACTCTGCGACCCAAATTTTGTTTAGCGATAAGTTTTTTGGTGCCCATATTTGCGGCGACCAGGTCTTTGATGAAGGGTTCCAGTCTATCCAAGAAGATCGGCAGTACTACTTTGATTGCTTAATGGCTCCAAATGCCCGTCAGATCGAAATTACCTTAGACAAACTAGCGGAGTATCCTGCAAAAGTTTATGCCACGGGGCACGGCCCCCTCGTTAAGTACGGGTTTAAAGACCTCACAAAAGCGTATCGAACCTGGAGTCAAACCCAGAAAGCGCAGGAGTTGGCTGTGGCACTTTTGTATGCTTCGGCCTACGGGAATACCGCTACCCTGGCTCAGGCGATCGCCCGTGGTATAACCAAGTCTGGCGTGCGGGTAGAGGCCATCAACTGTGAGGTGGCAACCCCCGATGAAGTACAGGCCGCTGTCGAAAAAGCCGATGGGTTTATTATAGGGTCGCCCACCTTAGGGGGACACGCGCCCACCCAGGTGATGACGGCACTCGGCATTGTGATGGCAAGCGCCACCAAGCTTAAGCTCGCGGGGGTTTTTGGCTCCTATGGTTGGAGTGGAGAGGCGATCGACCTGCTTGAAAGCAAGCTCAAAGATGCAGGATTCCAGTTTGGCTTTGATCCTATTCGCGTAAAGTTTAAGCCTACGGCTGCCACGCTTCAGTGCTGTGAAGAAGCGGGTACAGACTTTGCCCAAAGCCTCAAAAAGGCGAAAAAAACGCGCCAGTCTCGCCAAAAAGTAAGCTTGGAATCTCAGGTAGACCCGACGGTACAGGCCGTCGGTCGCTTAGTGGGTTCTTTGTGTATTGTCACCGCACGGCAAAACGACGTAAGTAGCGCAATGCTGGCAGACTGGGTTGCTCAAGCCACCTTTAGCCCGCCAGGACTCACCATTGCAGTTGCAAAAGATCGGGCGATCGAGTCGCTGCTTTATCGTGGCAACGCCTTTGTGCTCAATATTTTGGGCGAAGGCAAGCATCTAGGACTGATGAAACATTTCCTAAAACCCTTTAGCCCAGGCGAAGACCGCTTTGTGGGCGTTGAAACCCAGCCCGTCCAAAATGGATGCCCCGCGCTCAAAGATGCCGTTGCTTACCTAGAATGTACCGTTGAAAATCGGATGGACTGTGGCGATCACTGGCTCGTATATGCCGTCGTAGCGTCAGGAACGGTGAACGATGGAGAGACTCTCACCGCCATCCACCACCGTAAATCAGGGAATCACTATTAGCGAATCTTTTTTCAAGGATGAAAATAGATAGCGTTATTTTTGAGAGGTATTGGTCAATACTAGAACAAACTATTTTGATTATTGAGTCTCGATGTTTTTAGGTGTAGAAACCTGTCGTATCGTCTTAGTTAGTGGCTTATCCCTATGACAAACGCTCCTCAGCCCCCGGCTCCCTCTCATAAGGTTCCGCTCCCGCCACCCCCTCACTTCCCTCTGGCAGGGAAGGAAGTTGACGTAACGATGGCGATCGATTCCCCTACCCACAATCAAACGGCTTTCAACGGCTCTTCTACACAAACCTATGCCGCCCCTGGCCTAGACTTGCCTAGCTTCACTCAGGCTCATCCTGGTTCTAACGCAACCATTCCCTTCACTGCCGTTGGCGGCTCTAACTTTGGCAATCGTGCGCCAGAAGTAGGCGAACCGACCCAGTCCACGATGAGGATTGCAAAACGTCCTGCCAATGGCATTACGCTGGAAAGCCTTGTCAACGAAGCCTATGACAACGACTTTTCTGATATTCACTTGGGCGTTGGAGAAGTGCCTCGGTTCCGCGATCGCGGTCGAATGGCGCTCACCAGCTACCCTGTCACAGATCCAGACACCTTTGAATGCTGGCTAGAAGAAATTCTATCGCCCGAGCAAATTCAGCACTTTCACAACGACTTAGAATTTGACGGCGCACACCAGTACGAAGGTCTAGTCCGGGTGCGGATTAACGTCTTTGTCAGCCTTAATGGACCTGGGATGGTGCTGCGGCTCATTCCGCTCCGCATCAAAACCCTAGAAGAGCTGAGCCTTCCCATGATCTTTCGAGATCTATGCCAGTACCATAAAGGTCTGATTTTAGTCACTGGCCCCACGGGTTCGGGTAAATCGACCACTCTCGCGGCAATGGTTGACTACATCAACTCAGAAATGCCCAAACACATTATCTCCATTGAAGACCCCGTTGAATTTGTACATAAGAGCCGCAAGTGCATGATTCGCCAGCGGGAAGTGGGCATTCACACCCATAAGTTTGATAATGCGCTCAAGGCATCCCTACGAGAAGACCCAGACATTATATTGATTGGGGAAATGCGTGATCGCGAGACAGTCAACACCGCCCTCAAAGCAGCCCAAACCGGTCACTTAGTCTTTGGAACCCTACACACCAATAGCGCCGTCAAAACCATCGAGCGGATCTTGAACCTGTACAACCCAGACGAACAAGGCCCCATGCGAATGCAGGTGGCTGAATCTTTAGTCGCCGTTATTGCCCAGTCTTTGCTGCGCACCACCGACGGAAAACGCGCCGCCATCCACGAGATTATGGTCAACACGGATGCAGTGAAGGACTACATTCTGCGAGGGGATATTGAGGCGATCGAGCAGCTTATTCCACAGTGTTCTTACGACGGCATGATGACCATGAATCAGTGCATCTACGAGCTTTATGAAGAAGGCCGCATTGACGAAGAAACCGCTCTAGAAGCGTCACCCAAGCCCAACGAAATGGCGCAGACACTACGCGGACGAGTATAAAGAGAGGCAGCGCTTTTTTTCTGACTCCCCTCGCCCGTTCTGGGAGAGGGGCTGGGCGTTGCCCTGCTGTGTCCTGAGCTTGCGAGGGGAGCTTGTCGAAGGGGGAGAGGGTCTTATTTATGCAAGAGATTTCATAAAAAAAGCCACCTCTCTCAAGAGGTGGCTTAAATATTTTGGGAACGCGCAGAGAGGCTAGTCGTGAACAACCTAGCTATGAACAACCAGCTTGACGTTAGCGTTTTGTAGGCCAGGACGTTGAGCCTCAAGCAATGTTTTGTTAATGGCGTACTTTTGGTTAATCGAGTTGATTAACTCAGTCTGGTTGTGCTTTTTAGCAACGCCCCAGAGGTCGGCAATGAGGTCAAAAGTACCATCGGTATTCTTAGACCAGCCGAGGTCATACTCGCCTTCGAGTACAGCCACAATGTCTGCCCGAACTCTTTGACCGTGATAACCGCGCACATCGGCTTCGGTCTTCAACTGAACGCCCAAATCCTTGAGAGAAGTCTTCAGGATTTCAGCATCGGTGATTTTGGTTCGGAGGGTGCTGAAGTGTGACATGGTGATAATTCTCCACTTGATGATGAGTTATACAACACTTGACTGAAGATGCCGCTCAATCTGATGAATTGAATTGATGCGGTGGTGAAACTGGCATGATGCCAGTTTTTCCTCCTGAGGGGATCAGAAGAAAACTTGTTAAAACTCCAGACGCTGATATTCAGCGACGGAAGCTGCTGCGGGACGCGCACGCTGTCTAGCCCAATCTCGTAGCGCTGTAACCTGTTCGGTCATGGTGCGCGACAGCGGCATGGTCGCTCGACTGGCAGCAATAATGTCGAGCTGCGTAAACTCTCGATCTTGAGCAAATGCCTCATACATGGCGGCAATAATCGCCTGCTCAATCTCAGATCCTGAAAACCCATCACAGACGGTCGCAAGCTGCTCAATATCAAACCGTTCAATATCGCAGCGACGCTTTGAAAGATGGACTTCAAAAATTTCTTGGCGCTCTTCTTTCGTCGGCAAATCTACAAAGAAGATTTCGTCAAATCGGCCTTTGCGTAAAAACTCTCCTGGCAGACGCTCGACGCGATTCGCCGTCGCCATCACAAATACAGAAGAAGTTTTTTCCTGCATCCAGGTCAAAAACGAACCAAAGATCCGGCTGGATGTACCGCCATCAGAGTCGGCAGACCCAGAGCTACCCGCAAACGCCTTATCCATTTCATCAATAAATAAGATCGCAGGTGCAATAGATTCAGCCGTCTTGAGCGCTTCTCGCAGGTTTGCTTCAGAGCGCCCTACAGTGGAGCCATCATAAACCCGACCCATATCAAGACGCAGCAGAGGCAAGCCCCATAGCCGAGATGTGGTTTTGGCGATAAGAGACTTACCACAGCCAGGAACGCCTAAAATCAGCATCCCCTTGGGTTTTGGTAGCCCATACTCTCGGGCGCGATCTGTAAAGGCAAAGTTGCGCTGTTTGAGCCACCGTTTAAGTTCATCTAGTCCGCCGACGGAGTCTATGGTTTCGTCTTCTTCAATGAACTCCAAAATTCCATTGCGACGAATAAGCTGCTTTTTCTCTGACAAAATAATGTCAAGCTCTGACTCAGCCAGACGGCCTGATGTAACCTTGGCCTTCTGATAGACTTTTTCTGCTTCATCACGGGTTAGCCCCAGAGACGCTCTGAGGAGCTTTTCTCGGACTTCAGGCGTTAGCTTTGGAGCGCCGACGGGAAGATGACTCGATAAAACCTCATCCAACTCGGGAATGGTCGGAAGGGGAAAATCAAGGACAACGATTTCTTTTTCTAACTCAATCGGAATCTGCTGAATCGGAGACACCAGAATAATGCTTTTGTCTGTGCCTTTAAAGGCCAGCACTGCATCTCTAAGCAGCCTCACCACTTCAGGGGAGAAGAAGGGGTGTAGGTCTTTGAAGATAAACAGAGAGGGGTCTTTCTCTCGGATGGCAGACTGGATTGCCATCTGAGGCGCTAGCGTATTGTGATGAGCCGTCTGGCGGGGCTGATCAAGGCCGATCAGCCCGTGGGTTGTCGTCCAGGTAAAAACCTTAAGCTGGGGACGTTCACCTTGGGCAATGTTGGCGATGGCCTGCTCTGCACGCGCCTCTTCAGGCGTGACCAGATAAATTAAGGGGTATTGAGCCTTAATTAAAATTTTAAGCTCTTCTTTCATGGCCTTCACCTCACATTAGAGTTGGCGAATCGCTTTCAGCAACTAGGCTTTCCCCTAGGGGACGGCGCGACTAGACGCTAGCTGGAACAAGTGGCTCAGGAGCCATAATTTGAAGACCTTCATCACTGAGCAATGAAGGCTGATGCTTGAGAGAAACCAGTTCGCTAGCGCGAAGGACGACGGAGGAGGCACATTCTGGACAGCTAAACACTTGGTGCGTTGCGCCCAAAACAGATGCTTCAAATTCTTCGACAACCTCCGGGTGGTGAATGTAAAAGGCAAGCGCACGTTCTGCGATCGCAGACATTGGCTCGGCCTCTACTGCGGCCTTAATCTTAAGCTCACGATGAAGCTCAGGCGGCAAATATAACGTGACTTTTTGTTTGTCTTGCATACGGTTTACACGTTTTCCCGGGTGTGTCATTACACTCTACTCACTGCCCTATGAGGCTGTCAAGACAGTATGCCGCTTTAACGTCAAAAAAGATATATTACTTAATATTTTGCGCTTGTCAGAGGAGCGCTATTGCGTCAGGCACTGCATTACCTATGGACTAAAAGCTGCTTCAATGGAATTTGAGCTAGGTTTAGTGCGCTCGAAACATTAACGGCAAAAGGAATACTTCATGGATGTAATACCGGCGATCGACTTATTGGGCGGTCGATGTGTGCGTCTGTACCAGGGCAACTATGAGCAGTCTGAGGTGTTTGCGGAAGATCCTCTTACGGTTGCGATCGCCTGGGCAGAGCAAGGGGCGCAATGGCTACACCTGGTTGATTTAGACGGCGCAAAAACAGGTGAGCCTGTCAATCTCTCTGTGATTGCCAAGATTGTAGAAACCCTCAACATTCCGGTGCAGGTAGGCGGCGGGCTGCGAACCCAGGCACGAGTTGCCAGCTTTTTAGAAATGGGGGTTGCGCGCGTTATTTTGGGAACCGTTGCGGTTGAAAATCCTGATTTAGTGGCGCAGCTTTGCCAGACCTACCCAAACCAGATTGTGGTGGGCATTGATGCCAGAGAAGGCATGGTGGCAACTCGGGGATGGCTAGAGACATCTGAGGTTTCGGCGATCGCCCTGGGTCAGCGTGTAGCCTCAGAAGGTGCCGCCGCCATCATCTACACCGACATTCAGCGCGACGGAACGTTACAAGGGCCAAACCTCCCCTTGCTGAGGCAAATGGCTGAGGCAGTTTCTGTGCCTGTTATTGCCTCTGGGGGCGTGAGCAATTTGACCGATATTTTGAGCCTGCTTGCCCTTGAACCAATCGGCGTAAGCGGCGTAATTGTCGGGAAGGCGCTCTATACCGGAAACTTATCTTTGACGGAGGCACTCAGAGCCATAGGAACAGGACGTTGGCAGGATGTTCCGACCGATTTAGGGCAATCTTCTTTGGCTTAACGGTGACTTAGGCCATTTAAGCGCGTAATATCAAATATTGGGGTGAAAATCTGGGCAGTGAATGGCCTGCTCTGTCAGAGCAGCCTGAGGGTGAACGGCACACTTTAGAACAGGGTTATGGGTGCAAAACTGACAGCCCGCACAGGGAATTTGATGGAGGCGCTGACTCACCTGAACCGTCTCTTTCAGAAACGCCCACAGGCTCAAGCCAAGGCAGATCACAAAGCCCCAGCTTAAAATAATGCTTAAGATCTGCCATCCAACGCCCGTTAAAATCATGGGCTGCTCCTGCTGCGTTGTAACCGTTTGCGATTTGGATCGCCCACCCCTAGAACCCTAAAGCACTTCGTGGGTATAAGCGTGCTGCTTTACGTTGTCTTCAGTCCGCACAACTCGCTCAACGTTGAGCATTCGCTTACGCTCAATGGAGTAGTTAAAATCCGTTTTGGATTGACCCAACGGAAGTAGCGACTGAATAGAGGCACAAGAGCGGTAGCTGCGGGTTGCCGCCATCAGCCGTTCTTCAAAGGCGTCACAAAGCTGCACATCTTCCGGAAATGACGCGGGGACTTGCCCTTGTCCTTGGGCAAAGGCGGCCTCGAAGGTCGTGGCGATCGCCATCTCATAAGAAGTCTCAATACCCTTGCAGAGTCCTTCAAGTGCCGCAGAAGGGATGGGTTCTACCACTTTGATCGGCTGGAGTTTGCCATCTTCTTTAATAAAGCAAGTGGCGACTCCCAGCACAACATAGGCATCTGAGGGCACATCGGTCACATTGGGAGGCATCAAGTTCAGGGACATAAAAAATTCCAAGTGGAAAGATCCAAAAAATGGGTAAAGTTTTTAAACTCTACCCATTCACCATTCTAGAGGCGTTTACCCAATCCTTGTTTGAAGTTTATTGAACCCTTTGAGGACTTTGAGGGACTTGGAACACCTTGAGCTGATCGGCTTTCATGAGGCTCCCCTGCTCTTGAGCAATCCGCTGAGCCGTTTCTGGTGATTGGCTGCGCTTGTAGGTTTCTTGAAGTTCTTGAAGACTTTGCGCAACCTGAGATTCTTCTCGGCTAATTTCTTTGAGCTTCTCGCGTTGGGTCAACTGGTAGGGCACTAAGTTAGCCAAGGTTACAATAGCCGTGCCAATCAGCACCGCATTCATGCCTAAAACTAAGCCTGATTCCCAAACTCGAGCTTTATGATCATGGGCAGAAGTGACCTTAGATTGCGCTTTGTCAGCGCCACCCTGGTTTTTAGACAATTGCCGACGCTGAGCCAACTGCTGCTTAGACCTGCGATCGCGCGGGGAGGGGATGGAATTAGGTAGTGCGCTCATAGTAAAAAGGACGGGATGATTTTGGACTAATTCTAGATTAGAAATCCGATTTTTGCGCTAAATCTTTTCTGCATTTTGTAGAGTAATGTTGCGGACTAAAATCCTAACACCTTCAAGGGTTCAGATCGGTCTGTACCGTTGAGCCTCAGTCAGTCACAGTTAGCGGATAAAAAAAACTGCACATTCCGCGAAGGAATGTGCAGTTTTTAGACAAGACCTTTACTTATACAGTTCGGTCGAGAGACGCAGGGCAAGAAAACCAGGGATAAGGGCGATCGCCAGGGCGACGAAGACCTGAGTATCTGACAACATAAGGACAAACTCCTTGAAATTGCATTGAGAGATGCATTGATAATTCACAATGTCCGTCAAAGTGACCCCTAACGGAATCCTTTGTTACATCATGCAACACTCTAAGGAGCATAGATCTTTCTGATTGGTACAGACAGGGAGCCTAAAGACATTGAGATTTCAGGCTCTACGGTGCCAAAACCTTCGTTTGACGTTAGGGTTGATACAGGAGATGCGATGTCAGATAATTTTTGCCATCTCTATGCTTCTCCTCTGTTTTTTGACTGCCCTCAGGACCTGAATGCTAGACCAAATCTCCACGATTCTCTCCCGTTTTGACGTTAACACCGCTTTTTTGATTGTGATTTTGGCGGGGCTAGAGGCGGTTTTATCAGCAGATAATGCGATCGCCTTGGCGGCATTAGTCCAGGGGATCGAAGACGAAAAGCTTCAGCGTCAGGCATTGAATCTGGGCATGGTGGCGGCCTTTGCCATGCGAATGGGACTTATTTTTACAGCAACTTGGGTCGTGAACTACTGGCAGTTTGAGCTGCTGGGCGCTGCATATCTACTATGGCTGTCTTTTCAATATTTTTCGTCCGATGAAGCGGAAGGGCAGCATCATGGGCCTCGCTTTACGACGATATGGCAGGCAATTCCGTTGATTGCAGTCACAGATTTGGCTTTTTCATTGGATAGTGTGACCACGGCGATCGCCCTCGTCAATGACCGATGGCTGGTGATTTTAGGTGGCGTAATTGGCATCATCATGCTGCGGCTGATGGCGGAGCTATTTATTCGTTGGCTTAAAGAGTTTGTCCATTTACAAGATGCTGGCTATGTGACGGTCGCGCTGGTGGGTGCCAGACTATTTCTCAAAGTCATTAATGACCAGATCGTGCCCCCGGAATGGCTCATGATTACGGTTATTGCAGGGCTGTTTGCCTGGGGCTTTTCAAAACGGGTCGATGCGCCCAGTGAAGAGACAGAACCATCTGTCATTGAGCCTGAGATTATGAATGAAGCTGTTCAGGCTCCTCAAGATGTTTAGCAATCTCAAATGATTGGTAAGGCTTTTTGCAAAAGTGATGCTAGAAAATTGATTAGCGTGGTTTTCACACTGCTGCTATGCCTCCAAAAGCTTAATAACCGCTATACGAACCGCATCTGCAACTGTTGTTTTTATGACTTGCCAGAAAATCTCTCTACAGCATCTGTCAGAGCCAGACACGGGGGAGGGATGAGCTGACGCTGAATTGCGGCGGTGACGGCCTGGGTGCGATCGCCAACCTCTAGCTTATGCAAAATGGCATGAACATGTACCCGTACGGTACCCGATGCAATGTAAAGTTCTTCGGCAATCTCTGGGTTGGTTTTGCCCTCAGCGACCAGCAGCAAAATTTCTTGCTCGCGTTGGGTTAAAGGATTGCTGCCATTTGAAGGTTTAGGTAGCTCCTTTATGCTGTTTTCATTAGAACCAAAGGTAGCCTGAATCTCCTTGGTCGCGGCCTGATCCCACCAAGAGGCACCCGCAGCTAAAGAGCGTAGCGCCAAGACCAATGTTTCTGCCGCAATGCCTTTGAGACAATAGCCCTGTGCGCCTGCTTCAATCAGACGCGTAATGAGGGACGGTTGAGCATGAGACGTGAGTATCAATACAGGCAGATGGGGCTGTCTTTGCTTAATTTGACGACAGGCTTCAATGCCGCCAATGCCAGGTAGACCCACATCTAGCAGCGCAATATCAAGTAACACATGGCTGACCAGCTCAATTGCGGTTTCTCCATCTTCAGCTTCTGCCACAATCTCTAGCGCTGGCTCTTGCCCAAGCCGAACCGACAACCCCAGACGAAACAGTTCATCGTCCTCAACCAGTAAAATCCGCAGGAGTTTGGGCTGCATTAGTTTCCTTTAGCTGAAGATTTCAACTAGGCGATCGCCCCCTCAGTTTACAAAATCTTCGGCTTACAAAATGGTGAGATAGGTTTGAGTGGGGCTAATGGGGAGTACCTTTAGGATTTGATTTTGCAAATCTAGCTCAATTCCTAGCGCTTCTAAGGGAATTACGCCCAGCAATGGTCGTTGACCGCCTGGCAACTCCAAACACTCAAATGTACCTTCGCGGTCAAGCAGCGAAATCTTAGCATCTTGGAAGATTCGAGCTTGGCTGATGCCCGTTGCGGTCTCTACTTCTACCGTTTTCAGTATTTCTAAACCAAGTTGTTCAATAATATCAGCGGGTAGACAAAGGGTTGTGGCTCCAGTATCGACCAAAACATTCTTCAGCGTGACGGAACGCACGTTATCTTTTTGCACAAATCCCCGTTTAGATAGTCCTTCATCTACACGATTGGTAATAACTAACGTTGTAATGATTCTTCCCATTGGTTCTTGTACAGTCTTTGGCATGGTCTAACCTCCGCCACTTTACCTCAGTATCGCTGATTTATAAGGGCGATCGCCCGTAACAACAGCCATACGGTCAAGGCTGAACGAGATACACCGGAAGCCTAAACCCAAAGATTGCGCCTATAGCAATGCCCCCTGAAGTAGACTGTCGATTTTCTGCCCAGATAGTGCCACCATGTGCCTCAATGATCTGGCGCGATAGGTATAGCCCTAGCCCTGAACCTTTGGCTTGGCGATCGCCATGGCCTTGATAAAATCGCTCAAACAGTCGCGGAAACTCATCGGGCTGAATGCCTGCGCCTGTGTCTAGGATTTTGACGATCTGGTACGAGGATTGGGACTCTAGCATGACCTCAATGCGATCGCCCCGACGAGAGTGATTAATCGCATTCACAAGCAGGTTAACAAACACGCGCTGAAGCTGAAGGGCATCGCCATTAACCCAGAGTGATTGTCGAAAATCTGATGCGCCATAGCTGAACCCAATATGGACACGACGGGCAGCAGCTAAGTCCATGAGCGTGCTGGCAGATTCTTCAGCGAGGGGAATTAAGTCGAGGGGTGCTAAATGAAGCGTGAGTCCTTCGGTGTCGTTGCGGTAGACATCTAGAAGGGTTTCTAGTAGCTGTAGGCTGGTTTGGTGGCTGCGAGTAAGCGTATCTAATACTTTTTTTTGGCTAGGCTGCACTACACCAAACTGCTCTTTTTGGAACGCTTTCAGGGTTTCGATAGCGCCTAAAATTGGCGTTTTAAGGTCATGGGTAAGGGTAGAGGCAAAGTCTTCCCGCAGTTGAGCAAGCTGCACTTGGGACTGAAGTTTAGCCTGTTGCTGGGCGATCGCCGTTTCGTAATGGCGGTTGCGATCGCTCAAGATGGCGGTGACGATGAGGGCGATCGCGGCAAGAATGCGACTGGCGATCGTGGAGGGTTCAATGACCTCGTTACCTGGGAAGTAGAGGTTGAGCAGGGTTAGGACGACTGCGATCATTGTTGCAAGAATGGCAGCTTTTCGACCCAGACGGGAGTTTGTGAGCAGAATGGGGCCGATATAAAAATATCCAAAAATATAGTTGGGCGGGGTTAAAAACTCCAGTACAAAAATGCCGACAAATAAGACGGTAATGAGCCAGGGGATGCTGGAGTCAAATTTAGGAAAAGACATTTCGGCAAGACACCTCACGTTTTTCTAAACGCTGTTTAGAGATCTAAACGCGAATCTATATCCTTCTATATCTTCTTATTTCTAGACTGCCATTGTTTGATGGAGGATGAGATTAAAATATCAAAACCCTTCAGGCGGTTTTACATTCATGCTACAAGGCTGGTTTCAAATTGCCCTGACGCTGCTCATTATTGTGGCGATCACCCCCCTGCTGGGCGGGTATATGGCTCGCGTGTACCTGGGCGAAAGGTCTTTTCTAGATCGGGTTCTAAATCCGGTTGAGCGCGTTATTTATGGCTTAGTAGGCATCCAAACCCAGGAAAACATGACGGGCTGGCAGTACGCACGGGCGATTCTGTACAGCAACGTTGTGATGGTTGCGCTAATTATTTTTATCATTGCGAATCAGGGTTGGCTGCCGCTTAACCCCACGGATGTCGGTGCCCCAACCTGGGATACGACGCTGCATACCGCAATTTCTTTTATTACAAATACCAACCAGCAGCACTACTCTGGCGAAACCTACCTCAGCTATGGCAGCCAAATGTGGGCGCTGGGCTACCCTATGTTTACATCGGCAGCGACGGGGCTGGCGGTCGGCATTGCGTTTATCCGAGGGGTAACGGGTCGGCCTTTGGGGAACTTTTATGTGGATTTAATTCGCTCTATTACCCGCATTTTGCTGCCCATTAGCATCGTGGGAGCCATTATTTTTATTGCAGCAGGCGTGCCGGAAACTTTATCTGGGCCAGCGGTGGTAGCCACCCTCGAAAACCCGGCAGTAAGTCAGGCGATCGCCCGTGGCCCTGTGGCGCACTTTGAAATCATCAAGCAGCTCGGCGAAAATGGCGGCGGATTTTTTGCCATCAATTCAGCCCATCCCTTCGAGAACCCTAGCTCATTTACAAACCTGCTCCAAATTATTGGGCTGACGGCAATTCCCAGCAGCTTAATTTATACCTACGGCGTATTCGCGAACAACCGTAAGCAGGCATGGCTAATTTACGGCATGGTGTTTGTTTTGTACGTGGCGTTCATTATTGTGACCGCGATTGGCGAATACCAGGGCAATCCTGCGGTCAATGCGTTGCTCGGCGGTCAGGCACCCAACTTAGAAGGTAAAGAAGTTCGGTTTGGGTGGGCGCAATCTGCCCTATATGCCGTCTCGACGACGGGAACCATGACGGGTGCAGTCAACAGTCTGCATGACTCTTTTATGCCCAGTGGGGGCTTTGTCACCCTCTCTGATATGTTTTTACAGATTGTGTGGGGTGGACAGGGCACTGGAACAGCCTATCTATTCACCTACATGATTTTAGCGGTGTTTGTGACAGGGCTAATGGTGGGTCGCACACCGGAGTTTTTGGGGCGCAAGATTGAAAAGCGCGAGGTGGTACTCGCCAGCTTTTTGCTGCTGCTGATTCACCCGATCGCCATCCTTATTCCAGGCGCAATTACCCTCGCCTTCCCCGATCAGTTA
>JAGVDA010000022.1 GCA_020058975.1 Thermosynechococcus sp. WC_1
CCCATTGTCAGGAAAACGGCTAAAACCTTTGCTGAGTATCAATCCATCCTTGCCGATGGGGGCTATGGTGGGTTTTCCTATGCCCAACAAAAAGACGACCTAGGCAATCCTGTCTCAGTGGAAGGGCTTTACTTGTCTCACGAGCATTCTTTACTGGATGCTTTTGAGTACGAGGGATCTCAAGCGGTGCGGTGCGCTAACCCTTGGGGCGGCGGCAAAGATTTGATTGGCTCTCCTCAGTTTGCCGATGGCTCACCGTTTTGGGATCTATCGCCTGAGCTAAAGGCAAAAGAGGCGATGACCAAAGGGCGAGATGGCGAATATTGGCTGTCCTACTCTGTACTCTGTGCCTACATGGGCAAGTCTGACGTTCTGTTTGAAATCCCACTCCCTTGGGCAAAATACCCTCACGCCAAAACATTCAACTTTGAATTTACCGATCAAACGGGTGCGCTCTTTACCGATTGGCCTAACCAGAATGAACTGATTGCGATCGCCGCTGCTACTCAACAATTCGAGTTAGAGGTATTCGAGCCAACCGAGTTCTATGGACAAACCTTCTGGAACACAGGCTCAACCGGATCTAAGCATTCGTTTTTGATGGTGTTTGATGAGAGCGATCGCGCTAACAAATATGCCAAGTCTCGCATTCCTGGCGACAGAGGATGGTGGGGGCGTCCCTCGTGGGCGGAGGGGACGTTACAACCTGGGAAATATCGGGTTTACCCTGCGACCGTCAGCAGGGTAGATAGAGGCGGATTGTCTACGTTTTTGTTGGGCAGTAAGCCGTTTATTTTACGCTGTAACGGAGAGGCGTATGAGAAGAATTAGACTCAGCTACATTTTGCCAGCCATCCTAGTGTTTATTGGCGCAACTATATTCGTTCGAGCTGCTTCGCTATTCCAAGACATGAATCATCTGGTAGCTGGGCGCAAACCGCATGACGCGGAAATTATTACTAGGATGGTATCAGCCATTTCTTCCCCGCAGGTCACGGATAGGGATCAACAATTGGTGGTAATGGGCAGAAAATTGCAAAGCACTCACCGATCTACTAGGGTTCTAATTTCTGACAAGGTTGGCACTTATTTAATCGACAATTCAAAAACCTTGAACCCTGGTGCTGTACCTAATAATATTGTCAAAATAATTCTGCAACAATGGAAGGAATCAAACTCTCAAATATTTAATAGTGGAGCTGAATTCAGGCATCACAATAAATCTTTTTATGTAATTGGAAAAGCTTTCTCCATTAACGTTGACGGGGGAATAGAACAAAGATTTGTAATCTTAATCACAAACCTAGACGATAGCATTAAGAAATACTACCCGCAATCAGTAGCTAATCTGATTGCGGCTGGCCTCTTGATTAGCGTTGCGGTATCGTTGGCAATGCTGTCCGTAATATCACCATTACATAGGATGGTGGCAGCAGTCAGTAAAAGCAAAAGGGTAATGATCGCCCGTTGGTGGCCTGAAGAAATTGCGCGACTAGCAAATCAATACAATGGATTGCTTGATAGCCAAGAAAAGGCAAATGACGAACTCAGAGAAACGATTGACCTTTCAAATAAAGTTATTAATGGCATTCCCGATTGCCTGATCTTCGTGAAGGGGCACGATCGCAGATATCTACTAGCAAATCAGGAGATGATTGATTTGGTTGGGCATCCCATCTTAGGGCTTACTGACTATGACATCTGGCCTGATTATGCGCTGGAGTATAACCGCAATGATGATGAGGCGATCTCTAATGGTTCGCAAATCAACAAACTAGAGGCTATTGATAAAAATGGTAAACAGGCATGGTTAAGTAGCAGCAAAATTGCAATAGAAGCCAAAGGCAAGAAAGCGGTCTTAGGGGTTTGCATTGATGTGACTCAATTGGTAGAGGCTTTGGCTAAGGCTGAAGCCTTAGCAGAGTCGGAGAAAGAGATTCGTGAAGAGTTTGAGAAGCTACAACAATCATGGCGACATGATCTCCTTAGCGCGGTTCTTGGTGTTCACAATATGTTTGAGGTTCTAGAAAACATTGGGTTTAAGGTTGAGGATTCTAAATTCAAAGAGCCTTATGAAATTGCAAGGGCTAAAGCTAGTTTTGCCTACAAACTGGTACGAGATACAAAAGACCTCAATGCAGCAATGGAGGAAATGGTCAAAGAGCCGACGACATTGCGATCGCTCATGGATTCCATTAAACTCCTATTCCCTGAAGCAAATATTACTTATTCCCTCATGGATGAAGATTGCCAAATCTTAATGAGCGAATGCAACTTAGTGGGTAGAGCAATTTCAAATATCATCAATAATGCTATTAAGTTTTCTGGACTAAATGGCATAATAGAAGTAGGAATTAGGACGAAAGATGAATCGGCCATTATCTACGTTAAAGATAATGGCATTGGGATGGATGAAGAAGGCCAGAAAAAGATATTTAGTGGATTTGGGACAGGCGTTCGCCTACGCCAAGACATTCGCGGTGATGGGTTTGGATTGCATAGTGCGCTCAATATCGTTAAAGCCCATGATGGCAGTTTGACCGTCAAAAGCAAACTAGGACAAGGTTCAGTATTCTTTCTAAAAATTCCTTTAATGCCGTGAAACAGATAATTCTGACAATACTAGAAGACGATCCAGCGCATATTTTTGTTATTCAATCAACGCTGAAAACATTTTTTAGAGACATTCATTTTTCTCTTGCCAAAAATGGCAGAGAATTACTTGGGATGGTACCTAAGACAGCTCCTGACTTACTTCTACTAGATATAAATGTTCCAGAGATAAATGGGCTTGAATGTACTCAAATCATACGGAAAGAATCATCGTATGATTATCTGCCTATTGTTATTCTTTCAAGCAGTGATAAAGAGTCAGTACGCATTGAAGCTTTTTCTTGTGGCGCGGATGATTACTATGTAAAACCAACACAAGACAAGTACGCACAAACGCTTGAGCAGATTATGAAGGGCGTATATCCAAAACGCAATTATTTTAAAAAACCTTCGATTTTACCAAGCCTCATTCAATCTTCTGTCGTGGCAGAGAAAGATAGTAGCTGGGCAGACCTTGATGCAATGATGGGAGACCTTTGAAGTGACCGAACAAGAGATAAAGATTGCTCAGTTAGAATCAGAAGTTAACGCCCTTAAGTCAACGCTTAAGCAGGCTGTTGAAACTATAAAGGCTGTAGTAAAAAGTGACAGCCAGGAGACCGAGCAACGGATAACCACAAGAATGACAAGTTTTCTGGGCGATCGCCTAGATGATGCGCTTAAATTGGCAAAGAGAAATGAGGAAAATATTGCAGGTCTTCAGCAGGCAATTTCTGGCGATGGAGATCAAGACCCTGGACTAAAATCAGAACTCAAAACCATCGAGAAAGACGTGTCTGACTTAAAGCTAGAGTCACGCGATCGCACTACGCGCAATAACTTCGTGCGTAGTGCATGGGCTGTTGCTGGAACCGTTGTACTAGGTTTAGGGATTGGTCTATTCCGTAGTGTCATAGACGAGAAAGCAGCTTCAGCCGCCAAAACTCAGGCTGATAATGTTCGTCGCTTTGACAAGATCGAGGAAAAGGTAGAGACCAATAACAATCAGTTTTTCAAGTCAATTGGGGAGTTGAATGCTCACAAGGCAACAGTGGAGGAATCGTTGGACTGGATTAAGGCTCAGATCAAAAAATAGCTCTGGTCTGATTACAAGTGCGCCACATTTTTTGCAAATTTAGCTTGACATCACAAAGCGGCTTGATACAATAAAGAAGTACTGTATCAAGCCGCTTTTGTATGCCAGACAAGTATTCGCTTCGAGTTGAGCTACCGATGGATCTCGCAGAAAAGCTAAAAAGTCTTTCTGCTAAAAAAGCTTTAAATATGACTGACTGGATTAGATCCCAAATCGCTGAAGCTCCAGACGTTGCTCCAGATATAGACGGGTTCAAGGGTAAATACCCTAGATTATTTGCAAAGCTGTTGTTTTGGACAAAAAAGAGACTCAGCAAAAATAGTGCATTTTTTACTGAGGCAGAACTAATTGACTTAGAAACACACTCATTCAATCAAGTTCAAAATATGCTTGGAGAAATAGTCTTTGCAGAAAATGAGCAAGCACTAAAGTCTAGATTTGAGTTTTACGACAAAATTTTATCACATCAAGAAAAAGCATGTCTTGGTGATTTCTTTCCATTTTTGGTGCCGTTTGACTATGCAGAAACAAGCTGGTTTCAAAAAACTAATTGGTACAACCTAGAAAATGGCGAGTACATCACACTAAAGGAAAAAGTTGTGCATGGATTTAGCTACAAAGAGCATGAAACTGGCTTGGTCACAATCAACTCATACGATGCAGAAATCTTAAATGCGCCAAATATGATGATTGTTGACGTCGATCTAGTTGGGGAATCGTCTCGCCCTACAGACTCAGTTATTACTCCTTATCAATCGGTCGCTCTTGCTGCATTGAAGGCGTATCAGAGCGAACATCCTTCTATGGGATTCAGAATTTACAAAACGGCTGGAGGACTGCGCTACATCTGCACTACTCACATGTTCGACCCTTCTGCGCTAAGCAGTGATTCTATGATGCGTCAGTTATTTGCAGACCCTAAATATCGAAACCTTTGTCGATTTCAAGAAACCTACCGAGCTAGATTGACGCCTAAGCCCTGGAGAGTAGGAGTGTATGACGAAGAAGATTGTAAGGTTTGTGAATTGTTAGACGTTGTGGGAGAGGTCAAGATTCTTGATAACTTCAAAGACATGATTGAATTTCATGACGCCAAAACAATAGGAGAAGTTCACCTGAAACTCGCGTAAGGGAACGGCGATCGCCTTTTGCACCCCCCGCCGTTGACTGGGCGATCGCGCTTTTCGCTAGAGTTTCGCTAGGGTAAGCTAATGGGCAGTTATCTTACTTAATCGTCTTCCTCAATTTTCTCCCAACCCAAAAGATCCCAGTCGCCCAAGTAAGTTTTGCGAATCTCGCTCACGACAAAATCGCTCACATCTTCAGGGGCAAGATCGTCGGGAATTATGATCTCAACTACTTGGCTTGCTGATATGATTACTTTCATGCGATCGCCTCGCAAGCTTTTTGGTAGTAACTGATTCGGTCGTCAAGTCCATTAATTCCACCATTGACTCGCCTTGTTACCATTTCAACGTTCACGTCAGAGCGATCGCAGAGAGCGTTCATGCTGTTTAGGTACCACCAATAGCCCGCGCTGGTAAATGGATATTTTTCAGCAACATAATCACATCCCTGCATCACAAGCGGATCTTTGATGTGGTTAGAAAAAGCTTGGTAGTTATGCCGTCCCGTAAGCTGGATTGCGCCAGCTCCCTTGAACCGTCGTCCATCCCCTCTCTGAGAGTTTCCGAGATCCGCGCGTCCTTCGTAGTCATCACCACTAGCCAACTCTTTGAGCCATCGAAGCCCACCGCTTTCGTGAGCTATCTGTGATAAAAAATGCCGCTTTCTTTGTGCAGTCGTTATGTTAAAAAGACTCATACATTTGTTTAGATCTGCCAACTCATCAGGCATTATATCTGCGCCAAAAATATGGTCAGCAGTAGCCTTGCTTATGATTTGACTCTCGGCGATCGCGTTTCCCTCAGTTGGTGCCGTTGCAACAGAGGGAGCTATTTTTTTGATGGAAGAATTCTGTGAATCCAAGCTCCTTTACGATTTGAGTCCAATTCTCCGCGCTGATAGATTGAGATTGCGTCACTCACGGATTGCCCCGCAATAATGGAAGCATACAATCCGTGGGCACTGTAGTCTCCGTCATATTGAGTCGCACTAGGATTGTTATATGCCCATGCTGAAAAACTAAATTCTGACCACGGATCTTTTACGCTGATTTTGTAACTCAACTTGGATGGATCTATTGTGACGCCATCTAATGCAATGACGTGCCCTGACGCCGTAAACCAGCCATGAGAGATTAGGAACTCACCATCTCTTAGCCATTCACGAATCTCTGACATTGAAGCATTGTCGTCAAAGATATAGCGATCGCCAAACTCTTTCCGAAGCAATACGCCCATTACGCCAGGATCTCCAGGCTCTCCAATCGCCTCAAGCTCTGCTCGAATTGTCATAATATCCGTTCGCCCAATCGCCATTGCAATACACGCAGACTGACAAGTGTAGGCGTTCGGCTGAGACAGAATCCCTTTTGCTTCAGCAACTTGCTCTGTGAACACACCGGAATCCGATGCAGGAGGAGATTTAACCTCGCCTACGGGAGGGGCTTTAATGATTCTTTCGTAGGGAACAGTATTTAATGGGCGTGGAGGTAGGTCGTGTTTTTCCCTGATTCGTGCTTCAAGCGTATCGTCATTAGAACCAAACTCAGTCAATGACCCCCAGGCAAAATCTTCATATCTATGGTCTAGGAGTTCTGCTGCTTTAGTTCTGTAATATTTAATCTCTTCAGGTGTCATGCTAAAAAACGCTCCGCTTGCTTTTGAGTAGTTCCAGCCAAACCAGGCTTAGGCATAGGAATAACGGTGCCTTCTGAAATAACAGGCAAGGCTGTGGGGATAGAGTCTGCGGGGAAGGTAACAGGTTTGAATTGGTCAAGCTTCCCTAGAATCCTTTCTTCAAACCGTGCTTGCTTTTGAGATGCGTTCGCTGGCACCAGATCCCCAGATGTTGCTCTTTTCGCAAGTTCCAGCTCAGCAGCAGTCATGAACACCTGCATCAAAGCCTCTTGCTTATTGCGCCCTGGTTTGCCATCCTTTGTGAAAATATCAGGCTTACTAGAGCGATCAGCTATCAATGCAGAAGCTTGTTTTTCATTGCCTGTGTACAGCGCAACTAATCCGATCGCCAACACCCCAGGGGTCACATACTTTTGGATTTTTGCTGGCAATAAAGCAGTTGCCCCAGCTTGGTCTAACAAAACGACGACTCCAGACACCGCGCCCACAATCTTACTGAATTTCTGAATCCATTTCGCTTTTGCGATCGTAAAGGATTCCTCAGGTGGCTTAGGAAGACGGACATCCATTAATTTCTGTCAGCGATTTTTGTTCAAATTGTAACACGGATGTGCTATAGCAAAAGCTGATGTTGTACCCGTTGCACACTTGCCCAAACCTTAACCTGGCTGTGGCAGGATGGAGGAGACGATATCAGGTCTACAAAATGAAATTTGAAATGCAAAATGGAATAGAAAATAGCAAAGCTATTCAGGCATTTATTGATACTTACCATGAGTGGGCAGATGTCTACGACAATCTGGCTGAATCTCAGCGAACAAGACCAATCAGCCCGTCAGCAACTTATAGAACCTGTTGAAGTTTGAAAACCCACCGCTTTCAAGGGTGGGAAGAAAAACATACCAGTTCAGGGCATCGAAGTCGATCCCTGAGCTTTCTTCTTCAACTCTGCCAGCCTCTTCTCCGAGATAATCACCGCGCAGGGCTTGCCAAAGTGTGTGATGTGAATCTCCTCTTCTGGGAATCTTTTGATCCGCTGAAGTGACCGCCCAATAAGGTTTTTAAGTTCTGAAGACTGGATTGTTTGCATGAGGGGTTGACAAAGTTACGTAACTTAGCAATAATGTAACACATGGGCTGAATGACCTAGCGTTACCTTGTTATTGTTTCCGCTTAGTCAACCAACTTGCCCAAAGCATCCCCTCCGTAGCTCAGTGGCAGAGCGCCTAAACTCTTTGTTGCACCCCTCGCCTTTTTGGGCTGAAGTAATGAAGATTACCGCTTGTAACGGGGTGGTCGCAAGTTCAAATCTTGCCGGAGGGGAACCAATCTCGCAGATAGTTCAGTGGTTAGAACGCTTAAAACTCTTTGTTGCATACTTGCCCTTCTGGGCTGAAGCGGTGAAGATTACCTTTTGCACAGGGGAAGTCGTTGGTTCGAATCCAACTCTGCGGGCTTTAATTAAAATGCTTTGGGCTGAAGGTTGAGGGTTGTCTGTTTTTTGCCCCTTTGCTAACTACTTGCCTGAGGCATTTTTTATGACGTACTCTTTCTACACAGACAAAGCAACTGCAACACCTCAATCAGAGCCAATTCCTGAACGCGAATCTTCCATGATTCAAGGGAAGTCCGGCGGATTTATGTTTGATGGCGGTATCTGGACAATGGTTCGTCGTTGTCTCATCCTAGGCACTGCCACCGACCAATACTACAGCACTAAAACTGAGCTTACTGGTGAGTTTGTTACGACCTTGAAGCAGGCGATCGCTGAAGACCCAAAGCGTGTTGCCGATGAAATTCTGTATGCCAGCGATGGTCATGCAGTGAACAACCATGCTCCAATCTTTGCATTGGTGTTGCTGAGCATGGGCGATAAGCCTGAAGCGAAGAAAGCCTTTCGGGACATTTTTCAGCAAGTTATTCGCACGGGTTCTCACTTCCACGAGTGGATGAGCTACACCAAACAACTGCGCGGCATTGGTCGAGTGGTACGGGAAGCGGCGATCGCATGGTTAACCCGTGACGATGTGAAGTGGTTAGCTTATCAAATGCTGAAGTATCAGCAACGGATGGGGTTTAGCTTTCGGGATGAGCTGCGGTTGTTTAAACCAAAGGCAAGAGGACTGGCGCAAGAATATCTTTATAAATGGGTTGTAGGAAAAGTCCCGCCTGTTGTAAGTTCTAATGGAGATTTTCATTTAGAAAGTAAGGCTCCAACCGTTCAACTTGACTGGTATGACTGGTTAAAGTGTCACCCCGACCAAGGCATTCGTGCTGTCAGCGAAGGTGGCCTCACTCACGAAATGGTTGCTCCAATCTGCAAGATGGATGTCAATGTCTGGCAAGCGCTCTTTGAGCAAATGCCCATCGGCGCGTTACTGCGAAACCTTGGATCTCTAACTGAGATCGGCGTCATCAAGTTTGATGCATTCGCCAATCTAACTCATATTGAAAAGGTTCTGACCGACTCAGAGCGACTAAAGAAAGGTCGCATTCATCCGATTGATGTACTAAAGGCACTCAAGACCTATCAGTCTGGTGGGGCATTGGGCAAAAGCTCAAAGACGTGGCAAAAGGTTGATCGCGTGGTCGATATCCTTGAGAAGGCTTTAGCCTTGTCCTTTGAAACGCTGGAGCCAACGGGCAAAGTGTTTTTGCACGCTGTCGATATTTCAGGTTCAATGTCTTGGGCATCCAACTCTTCTACTGGATTGACCTCCGCCGAGATTGCTGCAACTATGGCGCTTGCTACTGCCAAGGCAGAGAAAAACTACATCATTCGCGGATTCTCTACCTCATTCATTGACTTAGGGATTATCGCGTCTGACAGTTTTATGTCTGCCTGCAAAAAGACCTCAGACAAAAACTTTGGGGGCACCGATGCATCCGTGGCGTATGACTGGGCGATCGCGAACAAGGTACATGTCGATGTTTTCTGCTTCTGGACGGATTCAGAGTCCTGGGCTGGGAGTAAACACCCATCTCAATCGTTGGCTGAATATCGCCGCAAGGTAAATCCAAAGGCAAAAGCGGTCTATACCACGATTGCCAGTAATCAAATCACGTTAGTCGATCCAAAAGATCCGTATTCCTACGACTTTGGCGGGTTTGACCCTTCAATCCCTAAGGCGATCCAAGAAATCGCTGGATTTTAGCCAAGACATCCAAAAGCCCCTGACAAAACACTCTGTCAGGGGCTTTTGGATGAAAACTCTAAGCCCCTAGCGAACAAGACCAATCAGCCCGTCAGCAACTTATTCAGAATCTCCTGCTCTGCCTCTGCCGCTGAATTGAGGCTGGCAGGCGCTTCCTTCTCGCTGGCTTCTGCCGCCTCCGTTACGTTGGGCGGCTCAAAATCAGAAATTGGTAGCAGTCCCTCAAGGTGCAAATTAATAAAGAATGCTGTACCAAAAACCCGTATTTCTTCGAGTCCAATGTCTGAGACGACATGCTGAACACGGGAAACCAACAGCGCAGGTAGGTTGGTATTCTTGACCTTAATCTCAGTCCCTATGCGCGGCACAATTTCAGCTTGGTATTGGCAGGCATTAAACCAAGACCCGTCATGAGAAACAATGATTGTTATATTGATCAAGTTTTAACCTCCTAAAACCCTGCCATGAAAGCATCCCATTTCTTCATATCCGT
Organism: Thermosynechococcus sp. WC_1; assembly: GCA_020058975.1. GTDB lineage: Bacteria > Cyanobacteriota > Cyanobacteriia > Thermosynechococcales > Thermosynechococcaceae > JAAURS01. The sequence goes on from JAGVDA010000022.1 coordinate 10,099, forward strand.
CACCCGACGCTTGGCTGGTTGCTGAGGTTTAGCTGTTGCATACCCCGCTTTCACCAACAATCGCTCAAACTCTGGCTTTGCATCTTCCCCAGCCAGGGCAAAGTCGATCGCCCTCTTGAGTACCAGCGTTTGCCGTGCTTCTATCCTGAGTAACCCATTGAGCAATAGTTTAAATTCCCAATGGGGCAAC
>JAGVDA010000569.1 GCA_020058975.1 Thermosynechococcus sp. WC_1
ATAGCTCATCTTCCCTGCGACAGGATGATCTTTAATTAGATCCATGTATTGCTGTTGAGCAGCATTCAATACTTCAGGTGCGCGTCCGTTTGTTTCCATCTTTGACTCCTTGGTTGAGTTATAAAGTTCGGTTGTTTTGTCGATGACCCATTGAGCCTTGTTAGAGAGAATGATCGCCTTACTCCGCAGCTCAGAGAATGAAAAACTCATCCCTTTGGATGCGATCGCCCCTGCACCTTGAACGACTGCACTACCAATCACCACCGCTGCCCCCGCTTCCCCCGTAACCTTGCCAATTACATCAGCAGAACCCAACACAACCGCGCTGGATGCTGCTGAAATCATGCCGCCCATACTTTGCCCAACAAAAGGCAAATTGACCGAGAAAGCTTTGTTTATTCCTTCAGGCAACATCGCACTCGCTGCATGAGTGAAGTGGGCAAGCGCAGATCCGGCGATCGCATGAGTGGCACTGGCGCTGAAGCTACCCCCAAGATGTATCGCAGAAGTAACAACATCTGAGATACCTGGGATACGGGATAGCGCAAACGTAGCCGTAGCCGGAACGACTACGTTTTGCACCCCAGATTTAATGGCATTCATCGGTAGAGGGGTAACGGCAAACAATGCTTTTTCTGCATAGGCCACATACTTGTATGCCGCTTTTGCTGTCTGTTGAATGTTGCTCATCACAGAAGACTGGATGCTTTGTAATTCAAGGTTTCTGTATCGAGCTTCCATTGAGAAGGTATAAGCATCAATGCCTATGGATGAAGCATTGCGCTCAATTAGATTTTGAACATAAGGGCTGCCTTTGAAGATGTCCTGAAATTCATCAGCGGAGATGTTTGCTTTTTGTGCAGCAGCAAGGAATGCCTGATCAAGAGACTTGGCGATCGCAGGTATAAGCTGACCCTGATACTTGTAGTCTAAGTATTGATTCTCAGATAGGCCAATAATTTCGCGGTAGCGTTGGGTTGAATCGGGCATTATTTAACCAATCTTGCCTTTTTTTCGGCTTTAAGGGACTCTTCCTTACCAAACTTCTCAAATGCCATATCTTGTTGAACTTTGTTAACTAGAAGGCAAGCGGCAAGCTCTGGATCTTTTGCCCGTTGAGCAACATTCATGTCTTGAATGCGATCTTTGACTGTCTCCAGTGGTACACCTGAATCAAGCCATTGCCGCGCCATTCCTAGCTCTGCCCCTGCTTGTTCCCCTTGCGCTTCAGGGATTGGAATCATTGCCGGATTCGGCTTCTCTGACTTAATTTCAATTTTCACGGGTCGGACTCTATTCGCCCATGCCGCAAGGCCAACAGTTGACAAGAAATTGGCGATCGTATTGACCGCTTGCCCAGCCAAGCCGATCGCCTGCTGCTGGTTCTGGTTAAAGGAATGCTCATCAGACATAAAACCTACCTACCTTTTAGCGATAACAATTGCTGGAACTTGTTGATCTTGCTTGGGTTGAGGCGCTGGCTGACTGTTTTGTATGTGCAAAGCCTCTAACACCGCAGACGTTGGAAACATTGCCTCAGCCATCACCTCTCTATCCTCAATCGCCAAGTCCAGGTTTATTCTTGCTAGTCGAGCTTGAGCCTGCCTAATGTATTCAGGCTCAAGCATCGTCTCCCATATCTCCTTACATTTTGTTCTTTGTTTGGCATCCTTCTTGCTGTAGGGCACCATCCCGCGCCATGCCCGACTTTGATTGGCTTTGCGACCAAACGTAGGTTTTAGGTAAGAGCGCGACTGAATAATCGCTTCACCCTGAACCATTCCGATAATTTCCGAGGGTGGGCATAGTGGCCCAAGCTGAGAGTGATCAGCCAACCCTTGAGAACCGCCTGACTGCCCAGTGTTTTGAGAACGTGACTTAAAATCAATTTGGCGATCGCCCAATGAATGAGAAATCGTACTAGCCGTATCGTAGTCATTGGGGTTCATCGTAATTCGGGTTGTGCAACTTGATAAAGTTGCTGCTGCATAATCCGCGCCGAAGGTGTACTTAGGCTGTTTGTCAGATTGAAACGAGAGAATGGTTATCAATCCTAGCTCTCTAAGCAATGTGGTGTAGGTCTTCAGGTCAGCCATGTAGACTGAATCAATTTCATCGGCCACAAACACCAAAGGCACGGCGCGTTTTTTTGCAGGGTCAATATTCCGCATAATCAGAAGATGAATTGCCATTGCAATCAGGGGAACAGTTGAACCCATCCGTTGCAAATCCGGTTCAAAAAAGATAGCTTGTTTGCCCATTAAATCCAGAGGGATGGTCGTCTCCATCGTGAAAGGGAGATAGTTTTTAGCCATCAACGATTGAAAATGGGTGATTCCACTAAGCAGAATGCCTGACAATGTTTCAGGAGCCAGCCCCGCCGCCTCAATTGCTACAACCACTTCAGACAACCAAGGATCCATGTTTTTGTATTTCTTGGCAGCTTTTAGTCGGTCTGGCAGGTTGGGCAATGACAATATTTTCCAAACTGCCAAGAAATCTTTGTGAGGCCCAGCCTTGCCCAGCATGAACATGACTTTAAGAAAGTCGTCACCCTGTGGTCCAAAGAAACCATCTCTTGCTGCACTTGGATCGCCTGAGCTTCGGTTTAGGGTACGCCCTGCCTGCGATGCCATTCCACTATCGAGATGGTCAGTCATGAAATCTAGGTAATTTATAGAGTCAGAATAAGGTTTCCCAGGGGCTAAGATTCCAACCTGATACTCGTTTGCTAATAAAGACGCGGTATGTAGCTTCTTCAATGTTCCTTTGACATCCAGGATCATCAAGGACATGCCCTGTTCCATAGCCGACTCAATAAGAGGGCTTATGAATGTAGCCGTCTTCCCAATGCCTGCCATCCCATAGATACCGATGCTGGCGCTTGCGTCTGGGATATAGAAACGGCGATCGCTCCCAATAGAAAGCGCCGCGTCATTGAAAACTTGAGCCTGTTCCTGTTTACGCCCTTTTCTGAAGCAAGCTTTAATCTCGCGTTGGTTTGCCCATCGTCCATCGCTTAACTTTGGCTTCTGCGATCGCCGTTCTGATGCAGTCAAAAGGATTGAAGCAACAATTAGAACAATCATGGCAACCCCAAGAGGAGAAGCAAGATACTTTGCCAGCATGACGCCGTAGTCTGGTGGAGCGTAGGATGATGGCTGTGTTGTGGTTGTATTTGACATCAGGAATCCATAATCTCTCGTTGATTTCGCTCAAGACTGTTCTTTGTTCCGAAAGAATATGTCATCCCATAAATCAATATCTTTAGATTCTTCTACTAACTCGACAAATCTGTGTTTGTCGGTTGGAGTGACAACAAGCTCATACTTGAGAATATTGATTTGACAAGTTGCTTTTACCGTTTTAGTTGTAGTTACAAACTCAGGTTTTAGCCATCCAAACTTTAGACTTTCAGGCAGATGAGTCTTTAAGTGGTCTAGCCACGTTTTAGGAGCATCAAAATAAACACTAAAAGATTGCTCTTTAATCGGCTCAAAAGACTCTCCTATCTCTTTTTTTACAAGTGCTGCCAGCATTGAATAGTGGAGATGGTTCTCTCGCGCATATTTACCAGGTTTCGCTTGGCGGTATGCAAGTTGTTTTAGCTCAACAAGCCTACTACTTATTTGGAACTCAATAGGAATAGATGGGTCGAATTGTGATTTGCTCATTTACTAAAAATCTACCAAATTAGAATACCCAAGCCCAACACCACTAGCGCCCCCAATCAGAAGGAGAGGCCAAACATTCAATAGAACTTGAATTAATGCAGTAAAAAACATGCAAACCCCATAAGTCGGAAGGCACCGAACGATCGCCTCTGGGGGCATGGAGTATCCTGGCAAATCAAACAGGGCGCAAGATAGGCAAATGGTCGCCGCCACAAACGCAGCGCAAAGATAAAGGATGCCGCCGCCCGCCCCACCAATGACTCGCAAGCCAAGATAGGCAATGTTAGAGGTGAG
>JAGVDA010000269.1 GCA_020058975.1 Thermosynechococcus sp. WC_1
GTGAATGGGCAACAGTTAATCAACGCGTGGAATGATCATGCGCCTAGAAAAGACCAAGGAAAAATAACCCTTCAGGCGGGTCAAAAGTACGATATTAAGCTGAACTATTATGAGCGCAAAGGCGGTGCGGTCATGCAGCTTTACTGGTCAACGCCCAGCAAAGCTCAACAGATTATCCCGAAAGCTTACTTATATTCATCGGTTAGCACCCATTCCGGTAGTGACTCCAGCACCAATTCCAGTGGTGGCTTCAACACCCATTCCGGTAGTGACTCCAGAACCAACATCACCTTCTAGTTCGGTGCTTTCTCCAGCCTTTGACGATTCAACCCTCCCCAATTCAGGCACGCCATCAGGAGTCCCCTCTTACTTACCTTGGGCGAGTGGGCCTGTGAAAGGCTATGGGAATAATATCCCGAGCGGGTGGAATGCATTTACGGCTTGGGGGCAAATCTATGTCCAGAGTGGTTGGAATCCTCCCAGCAATAGCAATACTCGTGTGCAAATCCGAGCTTTAGACGCTTGGTATCTGAGTAAATCGACCAATAAGTGGGTCTTGCTGCAACATGCTGACACTGTGAGCGGGGCGGCCTATGTAGAAGACTTTGCCAATGACGCTTCTAAGCCAGCAGATGTCAAGAATGAGTCGGTTAATGGTGGCGGCATTAGCGTCACTGCGGGGAATGGCTATAACTACCATTTCTGGACAAATCGAGTGGTTATTACAGACCCCAGTGACATTGCCGGAATCTACACCAAATTTGAGTCTCGTTTAGTCCTCAACGACCCCAACGGAGTAGATGATCGGGCTTCGGCTCAATATATAGCAAGCGATGGTGCAGATTACTGGCGCAATATTAATGTGGGGTGGGCTGCGGACTGGAGCAACAACGGCAGCGTTGGGCACGGTCGATTTAAGCCTGTCACAAAAGATTGGCAAATTTTCAGTATGGAAACGCTAACACCTGAGGAACTAAGAAAAAATCCACCGCCTATTAGCGCTTAAATTTACGCTTCAAGCACCTAAAATGCCCCTAGGGCTTCGACAAATTAGCCGAATCCCTAAGGTCATTTTAGGTACATATTCACGGCATCTTAGTTTTAGCGAAATTTTCATGTCCCTTGTGAAACCTGGCTTTTGATCCCCAATGCGGCGGAACCAGTGCCAGCCTAAACTTCAGTTGGGCTAAAGTCGCGCAGCATCTTGCGTAGCTCCATGCCGTGTAGCTCTTCTTGCCCAATCATGCCCCGCACGTATTCTTCTAGATAGACGCTGGCATCTGTGACGACATCTAATAAATCTTTGTAGAGATCGAGTGCTGACTTTTCATGGTTGAGGCTTTCAAGCAAAATGTCATAGATTGAATGCTTAAACGTTTCCTCTAGGGGCGCAACTCGCAGGGATGGGTGCCCGTCTAACCCCGTAATAATTTCCCCAGCCTGCTGCGCGTGGAGCAGAGATTCACTGGCCTGGGCTTTCAAAAATTGGACGATTGGGATTCGGTTGGGGCCTGTCACCATTAAAGAATAATGCGTATAGCGAACCACCCCCGCCAGTTCCGCCTCCATGATGGCATTCAGTAGATGGATGGTTTTGTCTTGATCGAGGTCTTTCATGGGTTGTTGGGGAGGCTTAATAAAGGTGAAACTTTGGAGACGGGTTCCTTAATGTAGCTGAGATGGAGATTTTTTTGCCCTAAACAAGCGATGTTGGGAAATGGGGAAAATAACGCGTCCGGTCAGGCTTTGGAAATAAATTCCACCAACCGTCATTAAAAACACACCATAACTTAGCGCTTGCACAAGGTAAAGTCGCTGTGTATAGCCAAAGAGCGCACTTAAAATAACCCCTGGAAAACGTTCGTCTGGCAAAATTTTGCTGGCATTCCAAATCATGAGACCTAGAATGCAGTTGCGGTCTTGGGGTTTTGCAAATCGCTCATAGAAAAAACAGAGCGACTGGGATTTGCGATCGAGTTGTGCCAAGGTATTGACTGCTGTGTCAAAGTGTCCGAGGGCGGTGACAACTAGACCTGCCACAATCAGCAGCAGCAGCGCCCCCATGATCATGAAGAACTTTCGCAGATCTAGCTTAATGCCCCACTTAAAGATCAGTGCGCCAATGGCGATCGCCGCACTTAAGCCAGCCAGTACGCCGATCGCAGGCACAAAGCCTTGCTGAAATTTTGCGGCGATAAACAGTACCGTTTCAAATCCTTCTCGTAAAATTGCAAAGAACACTAAGGCAAAAATGCCCCAGCCTGCCTTGGCTTCATGACTTAAGACAGAACCAATTGCACCTTCTACGTTTTGCTTCATCAGTCGTGCATTTCGCGTCATCCAAATCAGCATCCAGCTTAAAAAGGCGATCGCAACTAGGCTAAACACCCCTTCTAATAGCGGCTCAAACACAGGCGCATATTGCTGATTACTGGTGCTCAAACTCTGAAGTATCCAGCCAAAAATTACCCCGACAAAGCCACTGGCGGCTAGCCCCGTACCAATGCCGCCATAGACCCAAGACCTTAAGTGACTCTGCTTTGCTTTTTTGAGATACGCCAACACAATGCCGACCACTAAGGCCGCTTCGACACCCTCGCGAAGGGTAATGACAAACGTGGGTAAGGCAGCGTTAAAGTCCATGGCGGCGTGAGGTTGAGAGAGTATAGTTTAAGGCCAGAACCCCTCAAATGAGGGTCATATTCGTGCAAGAGGTTCTAATACCTAGGAGGGGTTGATTGATTTCTGAGTATTCATCTCAATGTCTTTAATTAACTTAGAGACGGCATCCGTTGTCTTTACGGGAGCGGCTGGAGGAATTGGCGCGGGCCAAGCCTTGGTGAGGTCTGCCATTGCCGATGTAATGGCCTTATGAGCGTCAGGACTATCTTTTTGCATGGCGGGCGTGATGCCCTTATAGAGGTCGTTTGCGTAAGCGACAAACCCACGGGAATCTTGGTACTCAATGGCTTGCGAAATTTTACCGTCAGCGATCGCCGCGCCGTATTCTGAATTTGCGGTGTCTAATAAGCCGTTGATGACCTGCAACACGAACTTGGGGTCTTTGCGCTGTGTGTCAGGGAGATTTGCGATCGCACCTTCTACCGATTGGACAGAGATTTTGAACTCGGTATCAACCTTGGCTGTGTCCTTTGCGCCAGCTTTGACCAAATCTTGCAGCGCAATGAGAGAAGTCTTAAACTCCTTAACCTTACGCTCATTGAGTTGGCCTTCGACATCCGCATAAATTTCTTCAACAGGATGCCCAATGTGAGGCTCTGCCTGATCAGGTTTTTTGAGATCCAGCAGCTCTTTCGCGACCAGCATGTGCCCCTTCATAAGACCTAGCTTCGTCATGTAGTCTACGTCTTTGGCTTCCCCAGTGAGCTGGATATCCTCAATTGTCACCATGTCCTTAACTTGGTCAAACTGAGCTTGAGTAATCACTTTTTTTGAGACTAATTCATCGGTTTTACCGTAAGGCCGGCTAGCCTGAATTTTATTAGATAAGCCAGGGACAGCAAGCTTCGCTTCAAGTTTGTCTAATTCAGACAGAATAGCGCCGTTAATATTGATTTGCTTTTTGCCTGTCGCGCTATGATTCATTCCTGAACTCATGGCAGTAGAGGAGGCGCTTGGAGAAACCGAAGCGCTCGGAGAATCTTGGGTTTCGCCACAGGCCATCAAGGTCGATAGACCTACGGCTGACACCAATAAACTGAAGACGCGGAGGTTAAACATGTAGAGCTTTCCAAACGTTTTTGACAAGGCTAGAGATGAGTTAAATCCTAGATATTCTAGGCTTACTAAGAATAATTTTCATTTAATAACACCCCATCATTTTTCTCTATACAGGAAAAAATGTCAATAAGTCTTCTGCAAAGGTTGGCATCGCCTGTTGCAAAGACTCTAACGTTAGGTTTTAGTGCTTTCCACTACGTCAAACAACCCCATACAGCCTGCTTCGGCGATCGCATCTTGATGGGGGTGAAACATATACTTGCCAGGGTAGCGGTAGCTAAATTCCAAAATGTGTCGCTCTGCGGTGCCCATCGTGATCACGTCTGTTTCTTCGCTGGGTTGGGGCGATCGCCCCGCTCTATTCACCTTAAACATGTTGGCATGCAGGTGAAACGTTACTGCGGCATCAAACTCAATCATATTCAGCACATATAGCCGAATCAGCTGATTCTGCTGTATGGCAATGGGATGGTGCATGTAGTAATGCGGCAACCCATTAAAGGCATACAGCTCATTTTTTTTGTCATCATTCACGTCGTAGCCTGCCATAATCAGCATCATTTCGTCTGCTGGGGGGCGCAGATCCTTCGGGTCGATGATAAACATGCCGTAAAGACCCTTACCAATATGACGGGTCACGGGCGCAACGTGGCAGTGATAGAGCTGTACGCCAAAGGGTTCGGCATCAAACTCATAAATCATGATTTTGCCGTTGCGAATGGGCTTAACCCCATCCATTTCAGCAGGATGCACCCCATGAAAATGAAGCGAATGGGAGTGTCCGGCTCGGTTGTAAAAAATAACGCGAATTCGATCGCCTTCAGTTGCTCGAAAGGTCGGTCCAGGAACCCTTCCATTTAAATTCCAGGTAATGAAAGTATGGGCGTTGTCAAGCTTGATGGTAGAGGTTTGAGCCTCAACGCGAAATTCCCGCACTGTGCGCCCCTTTTCTTGCGTTACGGTGCCGTAATCAAAATCCCGCAGCATCGTGAGCGGCGTTGAGGCTTGTCCACTAATCGCTCCTGTGTGCGTAGAGGGGAGAACTGTGACGGACGATCGTAACTTAATTTTTTCCAGTTGACTGAAAGCAGCGAGGGTTCCGGCTCCCCCAACTCCAGCCAGCAGTCCCCACTTCAAAATCTGGCGGCGACTAGATGCGAGCTTCTCTGGCTCTACTGACTTTGACATGATGAGCGAGATGATTCATGGATAGACCCGGGAAGCACAACTATTGAAAGTGTGCTTGCTTTTTAGCAGTATAGAGGGTTTTTCTAAATCAAGAATAATTCCTATTAATTTAGAGAAGTTTTGAGCAATGCTTTTAACGAAATAGCCCAAGGGGATGACATCCCCTTGGGCTATTTCGTTAAACCGATGATTCAGGTTGTAAATTGAGCTTAGGCTCTGCTGCAGGTTGAAAAATATTTTGATAACGTCGTGGGCAAGCCCGTTCTAGGATCTGTTGAGCCACTAAATTGAGCCTTCACTAAAATGCCAATGGCCTGGGATTGAGTGTGCTGAACCTGCATATTTTTCAGTGAACACTTGCACATCTGCTGGGCTTGAGACATCGACTTACCTTTGGCACGGAGCTTCTCGGTGCAGCCAGAGGTGTAGCGGTTAGTGAGCGTAGGGCTGTAGGTATAGGCCATTTTCACCGAAGGCGCAGGGTTAAATTGTGCCGCAGAAACCGCAGACAGTGGCGCAAAAGTGGCGACTCCTACTAGCCCCACGCTTAGCAATGCACCAGACATGAGTGACAATGGGTTGACCATAATAAACTCCTAGAAGGTAAAACAACAGCAGTGATTCCAACGGTTTCGCTTGGCTTAACTATCTCTAGAATAGGTCTGAATATTAGATTAAGCCTATGATAGCCGTCACGATAGCCTGTGATCTGCGTCATAGGCATAAAAAACAAGAATTACTCTTTTTTAAGCCGTCTCACAGCGTTTAGCGCCAGCATAAGGTTCAAGACGAAGAATCAGATTCGCAAGTTTCCAGTGGCTGCAAAATAAATACGGGGCGGCGTTGGGCAGGGCTGATAGAATAAGCAAGCCGAACCTTGTCAACTAAATCTGTCATGCAACCTCGTCGCATCGCCCGTGAGTTAGCGCTACTGAGCGCCAGTCAAATGCCTGCTAATGCCAAAAAGCTTTCTCAGCAGGAGCTACAGTCTTTTATCTTGGCTGCGGTGCGGACTTTAGTGGGGGAAGTCAAAGATGCCCTCGAAGCTGCTTCCCTGGAGGTCAAAAGAAGTAGCGATCGCCTCGACAAGAGCAAAATCTTTGCGGCAGACATTCAAATTGCCCAAGCCATGCTCACAGAGGCGCTGGAGCTGGCCCAAACTGCGATTAATCGAATTGGAACTGCGGTTGATTTACCAGAGCTGATTCAAATTGCCAATCAGCGTGTTGTTCAAGACTACGCGCTGTCGATGGTGCAGACCCTCAACGAACGCGCCCAAGAAATTGATGAGATTTTAGAGGCTTCTTTGGTGGATTGGCAGTTAACGCGGGTTGCCCAAATTGATCGCGTTATTTTGAAGATTGCCGTCGCAGAAATTCGTTTTTTAGAGGTTCCTGAGCGAGTTGCAATCAACGAGGCAGTTGAGCTGGCAAAACGCTATAGCACCGAAGATGGGCACAAGTTTGTGAATGGGGTACTGCGTCGTGTCAGTCGTCAGTTAGCAGGGTTGCCCCAGCTAGAAGAGTCTTAGGGGAGATAATCATGGCTGACGCAACTGGCAAAACACCCAAAGAGCAACAGCACCCACAATGGTCATCCGATCGCCAGGTGGTGAATCAACTCCTAGCCGGAGACCCCATCGACTTTAACCTCGCCGAGCTTGCCCGTATGATGGTGCGATATCGCGGGTTCCCTGGCGGACGTGATATCCAAGCCGATTTAGAGAAAACGCTGAAGCGCTGGAAACTGACGGAAGACGCGCTCTACGAAAAAACGCGAGAGATTCATGCCCGTGAGCCAATCTATACGGTACGCTCGAACAAAAAAGAAGACTGGGATTAAAACATCAAGGCGCTACCGTCAAGGAACGAAACTATGCCCACACAGGTTTACTTGATTCGTCATGGCATTGCGGCAGAGCCAGAGGCGTATGAAAACGATTGCGATCGCCCCCTCACGGCTAAAGGACGCGCCAAAACTAAGGCCGTTGCCCAGCAAATGAGCGCCCTAGGCTTAACCTTTGATGAAATTTTGACCAGTCCCCTCGTGCGGGCGTGTCAGACTGCCGAAATTCTGCTGAGTGCAAACTTAGCGCCTCATTTAACGGTTACTGAGCATCTTGCACCGATGGGTTCTTTTGCAAATTGGCTGGAGTGGCTTAATACTTGGAAGCAGGAAAATGCGTGCGTGTTAGCGCTTGTGGGGCATGAGCCAGATCTGTCCCAGTGGGCTGAGCTGCTGATTTTAGGAGATGTTCAGGGTGTCCTTCGGCTAAAGAAGGCAGGCATTATTGGCATTGAAATTCCGGATGATATTGATCCCATTGGCAATAGCACTTTGTTCTGGCTAACATCACCAAAATTTTTGAGGGCTTTGGCCTAAGCCATAGAAGCTGTTAAAGCTCTCCTAAGATGTTCCTAAAAATCTTCGACCCAGTTTTCTAGCATTAGATTTGAATATACCCGGAAATCGGAGAGATTATTCGTGACTAAACTCACGTTTAGACTGACAGCATGACTGGCAATGAGTTTATCCAATGCATCGCGCTTTCGCTCTGGAGCCACAGCTCGAATTTTGGCATAGGCGATCGCACTTTCTTGATCAAACGGAACCGCTGGAATCATTTCTAGAAGCGCATTGAGAGCCTGTCGATTTTGGTCACGCGTTTCTGCTTGACCGCATACAATGCCGTATTCTAGCTCTGCCATTGTAATCGCCGAAATAACCACATCTCCTTGCCGACAGGCTGCAAAGTGCTTCGCGACAGACAAGGGGCGATTTTTCATCAGGTAGATGCAAATATTGGTATCAAGCATGTACTTCAAAATGTGTCGCGCGCCTGCTCTCCTGGATCAGGTCTACCCTCTGCTAAGAAGTCTGGCGTAAAGGCCGCAAATTTTTCTAGCACACCTTCAAGGGTTCGTGGGAGAGGACGAATGAGTAGCCCTTCTTCACGGCGCTCAATTTCATAGTCAATATCAACACGTTCAAACTGTAGTTCCTTAGGAATGCGGACAGCCTGAGAATTTCCACTTTGGAAAACACGAGTACGCATAGTAGTTTTACAGGTATATACTTTTGAGGATATCATCATTTCTCAATGATCCAATGAAGCCAGAATGACCTTCACCACGATCCTTTAATTGCTTAGCTTTTCGCCACTGATTCCGGCTCTATTAGATTTAATCAAGGGAAAATAGCATTCTGTTTTGGTTGACACCGCCAAGACTGCTGCTTTTGTCGTAAAAGAGTAGCAGTAGCCGCAGCAGTCAACGCGCGGTTCACCCTTTATCGAGATGAACTATGGCAGTTTGTGAGTATCAACCTGGTTTAGAAGGCGTTCCAGCCGCTCAGTCTCAGGTTAGCTATGTCAATGGACAAGAAGGCATCCTTGAGTATCGTGGGATTGCTATTGAAGAACTTGCCAGCCACAGCAGTTTTGTCGAGACCGCTTACCTGTTGATCTGGGGGCAGCTCCCAACGGCAGCAGAACTAGAATCCTTTGAACACGAAATTACCTATCATCGCCGCATAAAGTATCGCATCCGCGACATGATGAAGTGCTTTCCTGAAAGTGGTCATCCGATGGATGCGCTTCAGGCTTCGGCGGCTGCGTTAGGGCTGTTTTACTCACGACGGAATTTAGAAGACCCAGCCTATATTCGGGCGGCGGTAGTGCGGCTGCTGGCAAAAATTCCGACCATGGTGACGGCGTTTCAGCACATCCGTAAGGGCAACGACCCCGTCACGCCCAGAGACGATCTTAACTATGCCGATAATTTTCTGTATATGCTTAGTGAGCGGCAGCCTGACCCGTTTATTGCCCATATTTTTGACGTGTGCCTCATTCTTCATGCCGAACACACAATGAATGCCTCTACCTTCTCGGCACGGGTGACGGCCTCTACCTTGACCGATCCCTATGCGATTGTGGCTTCTGCGGTGGGGACATTAGGTGGCCCTCTCCACGGCGGCGCTAACGAAGAAGTGATTGCCATGCTAGAGGAAATTGGCTCAATTGAAAATGTGGTGCCCTATGTCGATGCGCGCATTGCGCAAAAGGCTAAGTTTATGGGGTTTGGGCACCGAGTCTATAAAGTTAAAGACCCACGCGCCACCATTCTGCAAAAGCTGGTGGATGAAATGGTAGAGCGTTACGGCAGCGATCGCGATTACGACATCGCCCGTGAACTCGAAACCGTTTTGGCAGATCGGTTAGGCCACAAAGGCATTTACCCCAACGTAGACTTTTACTCAGGGCTGATCTATCGCCGTTTTGGAATCCCGACGGACTTGTTTACGCCCATTTTTGCGATCGCCCGTGTCGCTGGCTGGCTAGCCCACTGGAAAGAACAGCTCGAAACCAACCGCATTTATCGACCGACTCAAGTTTATGTGGGTCAGCATCACCAGCCCTTTATCCCCATCGAAAAGCGCTCGTAGCCCTTGTCACTTAAACGCCCTATGTTTTGGCCTGTGTTTTTGAATGACCACCCAAGGGAAATTCAATCCTAGAGTTTCCCCTAGAGGAACGTCCTGACGAACGCACTATAGATATACTGTTATGGGGCAAAGCCCTGCCAGTTCTGTTGAACCTAAGTCGAGAACCATGAACCCAGGGATTGACCTTCAACAACGCTTCATCGAATCTTTAACCAGTTTTGGACTGCCAGGTGGTGCTGCCAAGGCAATCTGGATGCCCGTCCCCATGCTGCTCATGATATTTGGAGCAACCGTGGGCGTTCTGGTCTCTGTCTGGCTAGAGCGCAAAATTTCTGCCGCCGTCCAGCAGCGGATTGGCCCTGAGTTTATTGGCCCTCTCGGCATTTTGGCTCCGGTGGCTGACGGCATTAAGCTCGTCTTCAAAGAAGATGTGGTACCTGCCAACGCCGATCCTTGGCTCTTTACCCTTGGCCCTGCGATCGTCGTGATTCCGGTCTTTTTGTCTTACCTCATTGTGCCCTTTGGTGAAGACCTGCTGGTTTCTAACGTTGGGCTGGGCGTGTTTTTGTGGGTGGCTCTTTCGAGCATTGTGCCCATTGGCCTGCTGATGTCAGGGTATTCTTCTAACAACAAATATGCGTTGTTGGGTGGGCTACGGGCTGCGGCTCAGTCTATCAGCTACGAAATTCCGCTGGCGCTGGCGGTCTTGGCGATCGTGATGATGTCCAACAGCCTGAGTACCGTCGATATTGTTGAGCAGCAGTCTGGCTACGGCATTCTCGGCTGGAACATCTGGCGACAGCCTGTCGGTTTACTGCTGTTCTGGATTTCGGCACTGGCGGAGTGCGAACGGATTCCCTTTGATTTACCCGAAGCAGAAGAAGAAATTGTGGCAGGGTATCAAACCGAATACTCCGGTATGAAGTTTGCGCTGTTTTATCTGGGATCCTACGTTAACCTAGTGCTATCGGCACTGCTGGTTGCGGTACTGTACTTTGGCGGCTGGGACTTTCCCATTCCCCTAGATATTGTGGCAAACCTGCTCCATATCGACTCCAGCAACGTTATTTTTCAGGTCGTGACGGCATCTTTGGGCATTACCATGACCTTGCTCAAAGCCTACTTTTTCGTCTTTTTGGCAATTTTGCTGCGCTGGACTGTTCCACGGGTGCGGATTGATCAGCTTTTAGATCTCGGCTGGAAGTTCTTGCTGCCCGTCGGCTTAGCCAACCTGCTCATTACGGCAGGTCTTAAATTAACCTTCCCCTTTGCCTTTGGTGGGTAGAATCGCCCAACTTTCTGACTACGCGCTGCACTCAAAGATTGGAGAACATCCAGAATGCTGAAGTTTTTGAATAAGGTGGGAGACTACGCCAAAGAGAGCGTCCAAGCTGCCAAGTATATTGGGCAGGGTCTTTCTGTCACCTTTGACCACATGCGCCGTCGCCCCATTACGGTGCAATATCCCTACGAAAAGCTGATTCCGTCAGAGCGCTTTCGAGGCCGGATTCACTTTGAATTTGACAAGTGTATTTCTTGCGAAGTGTGTGTGCGGGTCTGCCCCATCAACCTGCCTGTGGTGGATTGGGAATTTAATAAAGAGCTGAAAAAGAAGCAGCTTAAGCACTACAGCATTGATTTTGGGGTCTGTATTTTTTGCGCAAACTGCGTTGAATACTGCCCCACCAACTGCCTTTCGGTAACAGAAGAGTACGAGCTTGCCACCTTTGATCGCCATGAGCTGAACTTTGACAGCGTGGCAATGGGTCGTTTACCCTACAAGGTCACAGACGACCCTA
>JAGVDA010000131.1 GCA_020058975.1 Thermosynechococcus sp. WC_1
CCAGAAGTCGATGCATCCGTGATTGAAGCCGTATACTGACCAATCTGCTCCATCAGGCTAAAAGGTGGGCCACTGTCCCAGATCTGCATCTCAATGTGGTTGGGGTAAAAATTGAGATCAATTTCAACCAGCGTTTGAGGGGGTAAAGATTGATGAGCATGTCTAACCACGTTGGTAAAACCTTCTGCCAGCGCAATTTGACACTGCATCCAGTCTTCTGCATTAACCGATTCTTGATGTAACCCTTGAAACCAGTCCAGAACCTTGGACAGTTCGCTAAGGTCTGTATTAACGTGGATGCGCTTAGTTTTTAGCACGGATTTGTACTTATCATGAGGTTACATGGGCTGACGCTACACTTAAGCCCTCTGTGCGCCATTTAGCTGTTTAATACGGCTGATATAGAGATATTGTAGAAATTTGGTAAGTCTTAAAGTAAAAATTTTAGCTAGGGTATGTAGATGGTGTTGACTGGTAACTTATTTTACCCAGCGTCAAGCCGATCCTTGCATTGGTATAAGGTTAGGACAAGATTGGCAGAAAGATGCACTTTAGAGTGTTCTGTATGAGCATTTGATAACTTAATGTCTAATGTTTAAGCCCCTCGCTTGATGGGTTAGCCTAAAAAATGCTCAAACTAATGAAATCTCATGCCTGTTAGATAGTGAGCATTGCTGTTAGTGCGGCATCCGTTAAACAAAATCATGTATTCAATTTTAATTATTGATGACGATCCGGTCACAAAGTTGATGCTCAGACGCATTCTAGAGCAGCAAGGCTATACCGTGGACACGGCTCAAGATGGACAGGAAGGGATCCAGAAAGCCGCTACGATGCAGCCCGCGCTCATTATCTGCGACTGACTTATGCCCATTACCGATGGGCTAGAGGTGTGCCGCTTTGTTAAAAGTAGTGCGAAACTCTGCACGACGTTTTTTGTGCTGCTGACCTCACGGGTTGATTTAGAAGATCGCATTGAGGGTCTTAATGCGGGCGCTGACGAGTTTCTCGCAAAGCCGATTGATATGAATGAGCTGAAGGCGCGAGTAAGGGCTGGACTGAGGCTCCATCAGCTTAATCAAGATCTTCAGACTCAAAAGCAGGTTTTAGAGGCAGAGCTATCAGAGGCGGCGAGCTATGTGCGCTCAATTTTGCCAGCCCCGATGGAAACGCCGCTCCATATTGAGTCACTGTTTTTACCATCTAGCCAATTGGGGGGCGATTGCTTCGACTATTTTTGGCTTAACCCCGAAAGTCTCGTGATTTACCTGCTAGATGTATCGGGTCATGGTCTTGGTGCAGCACTGCCATCGGTGTCAATTTTGAACTTGCTGCGATCGCAGTCCCTCTCTGGCGTCCACTACGACGAGCCGGCTGAAGTATTAGCCGCGCTCAACCGAGGGTTCCAGATGTCTCAGCATGGCGATAAGTACTTCACCATGTGGTACGGCGTGTATCATCGCCCTACGCAGACCCTAAAATTTTCGAGTGCCGGACATCCGCCTGCGCTGCTGTGGTCTGAGTCTAATCAAGGACAGGCGCTGAAAACCCAGGGCTTTCCCATTGGCTTATTCCCAGATGAAGAGTACGAAAGCGCAACCTGCAATATCTCAACTCATAGCACCCTGTATTTGTTTAGTGATGGCGTGTACGAAGTCCATCAGCCCGATGGTGAAATTTGGGGCCTTAGCTCATTACAGTCACTCATGCAAAATAATTCGAGCCATCACGCGACACAGCTCTCTGATTTTTTCCACGATATTCAGAGGAATGCGCAATGTGACGGCTTTATTGATGACTTTTCTTTAGTAAAAATTCGATTTTCTTAAGGTTTCTGAACCCCTAGAACCTGCTGCTCAAAGTCGGCTCGATCGGCAAAAATAGGGAAAATTCTCCGCGTATCTGTCAGGTCGAACAGCATGCCAACCTGCTTATTGATGGCACAAACATAAAGCTTTTTTCCGGCGGCTCTGACCATCTTTAAGGCTACAATCATTGCGCCCAAGCCGGAACTATCCATAAAACCTAAATCTTGACAGTCTGCCAGTATAGCGTCTGCGCCACTGTCTAGCGCCTGACGAATCTCGCCATGAAAGGCACTTGCTTTTGTGCCATCAAACACCCCCGAAAGCTCCATGATGGAGACATTTAAGCTCATATTATTTGTGTAAATAAGATATTAAAGAAGCCTGTTAATCATTGTAAGATGGAGCGTGAGTAAAAAATAGGGTCTTTGCTAAAAACCCTTAGCCCTAGATCTAGCGCTAAATTTTACTTTTATCGCTATTTTTCAGGTAAAATCGGCTCTGACTACTCGCTTGAGTAGTATCCGGCAGCACGTTCTCCGTGGTATGGTCTTGGTCTATGGTACCCATGCAGCCAGCGGCGATCGCATTAGCTTGCGGCAGATTTAAGTTTTGGTTCTAAGTTTTAAACGGCCTTAGTGTGTCGGTATGCCTTGGTTGCGGATCGTCAGTGGAGTGATTGCCATTACCCTTGCACTTGCAGTAACTGTGCTAGGGGGTTGGTATTTCACGGCTGGATTTTGCATTTTGGTTTACTTGGGTCAGACCGAATATTTTGACTTGGTGAAGGCGAAGGGCATAGCGCCTGCGCGAAAAACGACTTTGGCGGTCAGTCAGGTCATGCTGATTTTGTCAGCGGCCTCTGTGTATTTAGAAAACCCAGGGCTGGCGGATGCGGTGTTGCCCATTGCCGCAACGCTCATCTGCTTTTATCCCATCTTTTTGCCCAAACTCTCTACCATTGCCGGAATTGCCAGCTCGGTACTGGGGCTACTGTATGCCGGCTATCTCCCCAGTTACTGGATTCGTCTACGGCTTTTAGAAAGCACTCAGGCAACCCAATCTCCCCTAGAGGGCTACTGGCCTAGTGCTTGGCCTACGGTTACAAGTCTGCCAACAGGTCTAAGCGTTACGCTGCTGGCCTTTTTTTGCATCTGGGCGGCAGATATTGGTGCCTATACAGTCGGCAGGCTATTTGGCAAAACGCGGCTCTCTGACATTAGCCCTAAGAAAACCGTAGAAGGGGCAATGTTTGGTGTCGCGGGCAGCGCAGGCGTAGCGATCGCCGGAGCCTGGGCGCTCCACTGGCCCTACTGGCTTTTGAGCGGCGCGATTTTAGGGCTGTTGATTGGCGTGACGAGCCTGTTGGGTGACTTAACAGAATCTATGATGAAGCGAGACGCTGGCGTTAAAGATTCAGGTCAGTTGATTCCTGGGCATGGCGGCATTTTAGACCGTGCCGATAGCTATGTGTTTACGGCTCCCCTTGTATATTTTTACGTCACATTACTGCTGCCGTTGTTGAGGGTGCTTCAGTAGAGAAGTGTCTGAAATGACAGATTCGCCTCAGAAAGCCGTCCTACATTAAGCAGTGACAACTTCAGAATTTAATCCAGATCTAATGTTCACAGGGGCAAGCACTTCAAAGAAACGCTCACCCTAAAGCTTGGAGAACAGACCATGACAACCGACATTAACAACGGAATAGAACCCTCTGAAAAAGTTTCTAAGAAAGATAAAAAGCACAAAAAGGAAAAAGAAAAGGCTAAAAAATTTATTAGCTACGACGATTTTGAAGAAAGCGCAACCGCACAAAAAATCAGCAGTAAGTTTTATGATGCTGAGCTTTTGCGCCTTCAGTCAGAGCTAGTGAAAATGCAGTACTGGGTAAAACACACAGACTGCCGCATTGTGATGATCTTTGAAGGTCGTGATGCTGCGGGCAAGGGCGGCACCATCAAGCGCATTACCGAACCGCTCAATCCTCGTGGCTGTAGAGTTGTGGCGTTGGGAACACCCAGCGATCGCGAGAAGACCCAGTGGTATTTCCAGCGCTATGTGCCCCATCTCCCTGGCGCAGGCGAAATTGTTTGCTTTGACCGAAGCTGGTATAACCGCGCTGGGGTCGAACACGTCATGGGCTTTTGTACCGATGAGCAGTACCAAGAGTTTCTGCAAACCTGCCCCGAATTTGAACGGATGCTAGTTCGCTCCGGCATTATTTTGCTGAAATACTGGTTTTCGGTCAGCGACGAAGAGCAAGAGCGTCGGTTTCAGTCTCGCACCACAGACCCCATGCGTCGCTGGAAGCTCAGCCCCATGGATCTAGAATCGCGCGATCGCTGGGTAGAGTATTCCAAAGCAAAGGACACCATGTTTGCCCACACTAATATTCCTGAAGCACCCTGGTTTACGGTTGAAGCCGACGACAAAAAACGCGCCCGACTCAACTGCATTAGGCATGTGCTAAGCAAAATCCCCTATGTGGACATGACCCCAGAACCCCTTGAACTGCCGCCTCGCAGACCTGCACAAGACTACGTGCGTCCACCGCTTAATGAGCAGTTTTTTGTTCCCCATGCTTATTAATTCACAGATGCGCTAACCCTTTGGCGCACCCATTGAGGCCGTAATCTGCCATTCCTGAATTAGAGTGCTAGGAATATTAAGCACCCGTCCCTTTTGGTTTTGGGTGGGAATCACGGCCTGCCAATCTACCGTAGGGTTAAGCTGCGCGACAAGTTCTTCTAAGCGGTACTGACCCACATGAAAGTCGGGCGAAATTCGATTTTTGGTCAATTCGCCAGGGTCGGGCTGCGCCAAGAATGAGTCCCCTTTTTTGTTTCGCAGCACTAGGGGTTGGTCATGGGCAATGGCAACCATCCCAGGAAAGCCTACTAAGCGCAGATAAACGTCGTCTTGGCGACCTGGATAAACTTGCCGGAAGACAATGACCTGCCAGGAATAGCCCTCTTGATCGGGTAAAGTTTGCTTTGCCTTAAATAAAATTTGTCCAGGCTTTTCTTCGTGCTGGGTAAAGGTTGCCCAGGCGTTAGGTGCTGCCCACATCATGCCACTGCTGACCACAAGCAGTATCAGAATGCGGCTGACTATAAGCCGCCTTATCCGTTGGTGTTTCATATCGTTTGAGAGGCCGCCGAGTTAAAAATGGGTAGCTCAGCTTCTTTAATGGGCTGAAAAGGCCGTAGCCGAATGTCTTGATAAAATTCTTTCTGCTCTAGCTCAATTTTGCATTGGGCGCTCAGCAGCAGCAGTGCCCAAAATAACCCCACCCGATCATTTTTGATTTGCAGCAATGCATCAAAGTCTAGCCAATGCTCACCCAGACAGGTATCCGCTAAGATTTGCTCTAGCTCTCCTGCCACTTCTGTCATGTTCTCTGCATGAGAGAGCTGAGAAATAGCTTTTATAGACTGGGCGCGCGTCGGTCGCACCACTTTTTTGACTTTGCCCTGACGGGACTGACGGTCTACCGCAACGGCAATCAGCTCTAGCTGCTGAATGAGTTCGCCTAGGGTAACTCGCCGCCGTGGGAAGGGGTGTGCGACGGGGCGACGATGCAGCCGTCGCTCTAAGTTGAGCGGTAGAGTACCCGTCACACACTCGATATCTTCGTCTAGAAACTCAAAGGGTTCTTCTGCCAAATCTTCAGCCGGATCTAGACCTGCTAAAGATTCCGCCTTCAGCAAAATCAGCATGGAGGCATACAGAAAGGCTTGACCAGAAGTGGCTAAGTCTTGAGAACTCTTGAGCGTCAGCTCACTCAAAAACCGATCAAACACCTCGACCACATTGACGTCCCAAGGGTCAATCTCGCCACGTTGCGCTAAGTCAATGAGAAGGGCGATCGCATCATCTGCAAAGGAATGACTCATAAAGGGAACCCAGGCTTGAGTCGATTGAACAAGGACAGCTAAGAATCGTGGATTAAATAACGTACAGAATTTTAGAAGCGATACGGCTTTGCACTTCCTCTTCCCCCTTCGGCAAGCTCAGGGCAACGCCTAACCCCTTCTCACAGGGCGGGAGAAGGGGAACAAGATTCTTACTCCCCTCTCCCGCCTTGGGAGAGGGGCTGGGGGCTTCGGCGTGAGCGCTCAGCGTTCGACTGAGCGCTCACGCCGAAGTCCGAAC
>JAGVDA010000376.1 GCA_020058975.1 Thermosynechococcus sp. WC_1
GATGCAGGTGCCTCACAAGTTTTTGAAAAAAGTAGCCGCCGCCGAGGGCATTACGCTGCCAGCAGCAGGGCAGTATGGCGTCGGCATGATCTACGGTTCCCCTGACCCAGCAGCACGGGCAGCAGGGCGTAAGATTTTTGAGTCGATCGCAGCAGCGGAAGGACAGCAGGTTTTGGGCTGGCGCGATGTCCCTACCGATCATTCCACCATCGGCAACACGGCTAAATCGAGCGAGCCGTTTATGCAGCAGGTGTTTATTGGGCGATCGCCCGATCTCGCTGATGATCTCGCTTTTGAGCGCAAGCTGTTTGTGCTGCGTAAGCTGGCGCATACCCCCATTCGGGCGGCGCAGGTCGATCCCTACTGGTACATGTCTAGCCTTTCGTGCCGGACAATGGTGTACAAGGGAATGCTGATGACGGCACAGGTGGGGCAGTATTACCCCGATCTGCATGACCCTGACATGGAGAGCGCTCTGGGACTGGTGCATTCGCGGTTTAGCACCAATACCTTCCCCAGTTGGGAGAGATCGCACCCCTATCGTTACATTGCCCACAACGGCGAAATCAACACCCTGCGCGGCAACATCAACTGGATGATTGCGCGACAGTCTTTGTTTGAGTCGGAGCTGTTTGGGAACGATATCCAGAAAATTCAGCCTGCGATTAACGTAGACGGCAGTGACTCGACCATTTTTGACAACACGCTGGAATTGCTGACCCTGGCAGGGCGATCGCTGCCCCACGCCATTATGATGATGATCCCCGAACCGTGGACGGCGCACGAGTCGATGAGCGACGAGAAAAAGGCGTTTTACGAGTACCACTCGTGCCTGATGGAGCCGTGGGATGGCCCTGCGTCCATCGCTTTTACCGACGGCACCATGATGGGGGCTGTGCTAGATCGCAATGGACTGAGACCTTCGCGGTACTACGTCACCAAAGACGATCTGGTGATTATGGCCTCAGAAGCAGGTGTATTGCCCATTGAGCCAGAGCGCATTGCTCATAAAGGTCGTCTAGAGCCAGGACGGATGTTTTTGGTGGACATGGAAGAAGGTCGCATTGTTGCCGATGACGAGATTAAGCACAAAATCGCCACCGAGCAGCCCTACCGCGCGTGGATTAACCAAAACATGGTGGAGCTGGCAACGGTCAAAGATGCCCCTGGGGGAGAAGCAACCGAATCTCAAACCCTGATTCAGCGTCAAATGGCCTTTGGCTACACCTTTGAAGAACTGCGGCTACTGCTCACGCCGATGGCGCGGGATGGCGTAGAGGCCACAGGCGCAATGGGTTCTGATACGCCTTTAGCGGTATTGTCAGATCGTCCTAAGCTGCTCTACGACTATTTTCAGCAGCTCTTTGCCCAAGTCACAAACCCGCCCATCGACTCCATTCGCGAAGAAATTATTACCTCAGCCGAAACCACGATTGGTTCAGAGCGGAATTTACTGAAACCAGAACCGAAAAGCTGCCATCTCATTGAGCTAAAAAGCCCCATTTTAAGCAATGAAGACCTGGCAAAGCTCAAGCACATTGATGAAAGCGGATTCAAATCTATTACCCTGCCCATTTTGTTTAACCCTAAGGACGGTGTACAGGAACTAGAGCAGGCCATGACAACGGTCTGCGCCCAAGCCGACCGCGCCATCAACGACGGCATCAACATTATTATTCTGAGCGATCGCGGGGTTAACCCAGATCAAGCCGCCATCCCCGCACTTCTGGCAGTGGCAGGGCTACACCATCACCTCATCCGCGAAGGGACTCGTACCCGCATTGGTTTAGTGCTGGAATCTGGTGAACCCCGTGAGGTTCATCACCATGCCCTTTTGATCGGTTATGGCTGCGGCGCAATCAACCCCTACCTCGCCTTCGAGACGATGGAAGATATGATCCGTCAGGGCTTACTGGTTAATGTCGATCCAAAGACGGCCTGCAAAAACTACATTAAGGCCGCCACCAAGGGCGTGACCAAGGTAGCATCCAAAATCGGGATTTCTACCATCCAGAGCTATCGCGGGGCGCAAATTTTTGAAGCGGTGGGGCTTAATAGCGCCGTCATCGCGCAATACTTTACCCGCACGGCCTCTCGCATTGAGGGTGTAGATTTAGCCGTGATTGCCCAAGAGGCGATCGCCCGTCATACCCACGCCTTCCCCGATCGTCCCTCCAAGGGGCAAGCCCTAGAAGTGGGCGGCGAATACCAGTGGCGCAAAGAGGGCGAAGCGCATTTGTTTAGCCCTCAAACCATCCACTCGCTTCAGCAGGCGGTGCAGGAAGGCAGTTATGAAAAATATAAGCAGTACGCAGATTTAGTGAATGAGCAAAACCAAAGCCATTTCACCCTGCGCGGCTTACTAGAATTCAAGGCTCAAACGCCGATTTCTATTGAAGAAGTAGAGTCTATTGAGTCGATCATGACGCGCTTTAAGACGGGTGCCATGAGTTATGGCTCGATTTCTAAAGAGGCTCATGAAGCACTGGCGATCGCCATGAATCGTGTTGGCGGCAAGTCCAACACAGGGGAAGGCGGCGAAGACCCCGACCGCTATACCTGGACAAACGACCAAGGCGACTCTAAAAATAGCGCCATCAAACAGGTTGCTTCGGGTCGATTTGGGGTCACGAGTCTGTATCTATCTCAAGCCAGAGAAATTCAGATCAAGATGGCGCAGGGTGCAAAGCCTGGTGAAGGCGGTCAGCTTCCTGGCAAAAAGGTCTATCCGTGGATTGCCAAGGTGCGCCACTCTACCCCAGGCGTAGGGCTAATTTCTCCGCCCCCGCACCACGATATTTACTCCATTGAAGATCTTGCCGAACTCATCCACGATCTTAAAAATGCTAACCGTAAGGCTCGCATTAGCGTGAAGCTGGTGTCTGAGGTAGGCGTGGGCACCATCGCTGCTGGTGTCTCCAAAGCCCATGCAGATGTGGTGCTGATCTCTGGCTTTGATGGCGGGACGGGCGCATCGCCCCAAACCTCGATCAAACATGCAGGCTTACCCTGGGAATTGGGACTGGCGGAAACCCATCAAACCCTAGTCCTCAACAATCTCCGTAGCCGAATTGTGGTGGAAACCGATGGGCAAATGAAGACGGGACGAGACGTGGCGATCGCCGCCCTCCTCGGTGCCGAAGAATTTGGGTTTGCCACCGCACCCCTTGTCACTTTGGGCTGCATCATGATGCGGGTTTGTCACCTCAACACCTGCCCCGTCGGCGTTGCCACCCAAGACCCGCTTCTGCGTCGTAACTTTACGGGCGACCCAGCCCACGTCGCCAACTTCATGCGCTTTATTGCCCAAGAAGTGCGGGAAATCATGGCAAGCCTTGGGTTCCGTACCCTAACCGAAATGGTCGGTCGCACCGATATTTTGGAGGCTAAAAAAGCCGTCGATCACTGGAAGGCAAAGGGACTGGATATCTCAAACATTTTGCATCAGCCTGAGACGGATGCCGAGGTTGGACGCTACTGCCAAATCCCGCAGGATCATGGCCTAGATAAATCCCTGGACATCACCACCCTGCTTGGCCTGTGCCAAGGGGCAATAGAACACGGCACCCCTGTCAAAGCCAACCTCCCCATTCGTAATATTAACCGTGCCGTAGGCACCATTTTGGGCAACGAGATTACGCAGCGCCATTGGGAAGGGCTGCCGGACGATACCGTACAGCTCCACTTTGAGGGCAGCGCAGGCCAAAGCTTTGGTGCGTTTGTGCCCAAGGGTGTCACCCTCGAACTTGAAGGCGACACCAACGACTACCTCGGCAAAGGGCTGAGCGGCGGCAAAATTATCCTATACCCTTCCAAACGCGCCACCTTTGTAGCCTCCGAAAACGTTATTGCTGGCAACGTCGCCCTTTACGGCGCGACCAGCGGCGAGACGTACATTTGTGGAATGGTGGGCGAACGGTTTGCGGTTCGTAACTCTGGGGTCAACGCCGTAGTCGAAGGGGTTGGGGATCACGCCTGCGAGTATATGACAGGCGGTAAGGTTGTGGTGCTAGGCCGCACCGGACGCAACTTTGCTGCAGGCATGAGCGGAGGAGTCGCCTACGTCCTAGACGAGACAGGCGACTTCGCCACGCGCTGCAATACCCAAATGGTGGGGTTAGAAACCCTCGAAGATCCTGAAGAGATTAACGACCTCCATCAGCTCATTGAGCGTCATGTTACCTACACCGGAAGCCTCAAGGCGGTTCAAGTGCTGTCGCAGTGGTCAGACCTAGTGCCGAAGTTTGTCAAGGTGATGCCGAAGGACTACAAGCGGGTGCTTCAGGCCATTGCGGGGGCGATCGCCTCTGGACTCAGTGGCGACGATGCCCTCACCGCCGCCTTTGAAGAAAACGCCCGTGATGTTGCCCGTATTGGCGGTAGCTAAATCCTGATTGGTTACGAAGACAAAGCGACGGTGAATTTCAGTTTGTAACCCTTATGCCTGCTAAGGAGCCTCGCTCAAATGCTTGAGCTGTATCAAGATGTTGCCTTAACCCGCGATATTCCCGAACATCATCTTAAAATTGGCGATGTTGCGACCTTAATTGACTATGTCCCCCACCCCACAGATGGTGAAGAAGGCTGTGTGGTGGAGGTCTTTAATGCAAAAGGGGAATCCATTGCGGTCGTTGCTGTCCCAGTCTCTGCTATTGAAGCGCTTCGATCACACGAAATCTTGACTGTGCGCGCTCTTGAACCCGTCAGTTAATCAGTTTAATAAAATCTATCTACATCTAAGACACAATCATGGGAAAACCAACGGGCTTTATTGAGTATTTACGCGAAGTCGCCTCTGAAGTCTCACCGACAGATCGCATTCACAACTGGGATGAATTCCATTTGCCGATGGAGACAGACAAACTCCGGAATCAGGGTGCCCGCTGTATGGATTGCGGCACCCCCTTCTGCCATACCGGAACCATCATCAGCGGCATGGCAAGCGGCTGCCCCATCAACAACCTCATCCCCGAATGGAATGACCTTGTTTATCGGGGTCTGTGGCAAGAGGCTTTAGAGCGCCTTCACA
>JAGVDA010000187.1 GCA_020058975.1 Thermosynechococcus sp. WC_1
ACAAGTTGGCGACAATCTACAGTCAATTTTGTCTTAGGCACAGGCAACATAGTATGGGTTGCTTTTGGGACGGGGACACCAGCGGCAACGGAAACCATTAGCGGTGCGGCTGAGATTGCAACACAAGTTGAAACAGATGCAGGTTCAGACGACGCAAGGATTGTAACGCCTGCAAAACTGCGAAACGCATCTTTTCTAGAGTTGACCAAAGAATTTACGGTTGGGGACGGCACCGCAACCAGTTTTACTGTCACCCATAACTGGAACACGAAAAAAGTTGGCGTCATTGTTCGAGAGGCAGCAGGGTTAGAGCGCGACTACGACGCAGAAATAAACCGCACCGGAGTAAACACGGTTGCAGTGAAGATGACCCCCGCGCCTGCTGCAAATAGCGTAATTGTTTATGTGTCTCGACTAGGGATTGTTTAATGTCTAAACTGATCTCGGTTGATCACGATTTTCAGAATGCAAATCGGATTGTTGGACTTCAACCCGCGATCGCCAATGGGCAGCCTCTCATCTATGAGCAGTTACCCATTGGCGATCCTCAGCTATCGGACTGGAGCGGAACCTATGAGATCGGCGGGGCTTTTCCTTTAACGGAAAATGTCACGATTATTTTGCCTGACATCATTGCAGGGGATATCAATCGAATCGTTGTACTGAAACGACTAGACCGGACAGCTTATACAGTCACCGTTCAGGCTCCTCCAGGGCAAACGTTAACCCTGACTGGCTCGACCGACCTCAATGCCTACGGTGGGCAAATGACGATTCGGGTTACGTCGCTGACAACCTCTGAGCAAATCGCAAACTCGGTTGTTGAGAGTGGGAATGGGGTGCAAACAACCACTATCACAATTCCAAAAGCCAGCAGAAGTCATGAGCAGGTCTTCGCTCGACCAGGGACGTTGGCGACTCAATCCGTTCGGGTTTGGCTTGGCCCAACAACTGTTGAGGATGAAAATGATTTGTTTTTGCTGGAAAACGCTCAGGTCAATGCCTTGTGTGGGACAGATGAAATCACTTTCTTTTTCTCTAGCCAAGATTTTGAACTTGGGTCTATAAAACTTAGCTATCAGGTAATTTGACGTGGGAAAACTAACAAAAGACTTAACTGTTGGCACTTTGCATCCCAGAGAGAATCAAAAAATCTCCGGTTTGCTGGGAGCGCCAAATGCTGAAATTATCGTTGCCTGTGATGGCTGTAGCTCTTTTGCCATTGACCTCCGTGGAACATTCTCTCTGACCATTGAAGTAAGTGGAACTGTCGATGGGACAAACTGGATACCTATTCCTGTCCTTCCTGTCAACCAAGCAAGTCGCCTTTACGTTGCGGCGATCGCAGGGACGGTTCAAGGACTTTGGGAAGGAAAATGCGCTTTATTCACTTCGCTTAGAGCGCGGGCTTCAGCCTACACAAGTGGGTCTGCAATGGCTACGCTTTCAGCTAGCAATGGTGTGCTTGACGATAGTTTCCGCAAAACGACCAGTACATTGGTCACAGTGACGGCTGCTGCTGGTGTTGCTGCAACGCTGTCGCTTCCCAGCCCTGGTGCTGGACTAAGGCCATATATAACCTACCTATCCATCAATAGATTTGCCGCAGCGACACTGACTGCGGCTGCAACCCCCGTTCTCGTGACGACCACCAATATCCCAAACGCTTTAGCTTTCAGCCTCCCCGCTGATGCAGCAGCACAAGGAACACTATTTCCTTGGAGAGAAGACTTTGCCTACCCACTGGCAAGCTCTGCACAAGCTGCCGCAACTACTGTTGTGGCTCCTGCCACTCCTAACGTGATATGGCGGATGACTGCTGGCTACTACGTTGCACCTTAGATTTACTGGGCAAACGCTTTCTGCGCTTCCAAAATACCCGCCAACATTTTTGCTGCTGCTCCAAAATCTGCTTCCGCTTGCTGGCGAATCGTTGGGTCTTGCGTGCGCTTAAATTCAGCCTCCATCACTTCGGTTGCCTCTCGCAGCTTGATTTCGAGAACTTGCAAAACGCCCTGATAGCCTACGAGAGTTATGGCTGCATCAATGGCGGCGATCGCCGTATTAGCAATCTGAACTTGGGTTTCGTTGACAACATTAACGTTCATTTCGTTTGCGCCTCTAGCAATTTTTTCCATTTCTTCCCTACAACCTGTTCAGGCAGGTCTTTCCATTCAGCGTTGGCCTGCGCTAGATCAGCTTCATAGACATCCGCTAACGGGTCTAAGACTCCAGGATCTAACGGGATACCTTTGACCTGAATGGGAATTGCATCTGCTTTACTGGATGCTGGTACCGTCGGCTTGGGCGCGTGCTTCTGCTGCATTTCAAGCTGCTGTTCTTGGCGCTCCAACGGATCTTGAAACTCTATGCTTGGGTCAAGTTGAGTCTCGAAATTATATTCTTCTCCGCCGTAGCGCGATTCACGGATTTCTTTAGAGGTGAGAACCGTTACACCATCAGGGTCTTGCATCTTCTGATAAATTTGATCGATCTGAGCTTGCTTATATTTGCGCTCAAGTTCTTCTCCAGGGTCAGGGTCAAGGAGAGGGTTAAATTGAAAACCAATATCCTCGCTACCCTTGCCTTTTGTTGGGCCATCTTTCGCTAGCCCAACGTACTCCTGTTCTACTTCAATTAAGTCAAGAAATTGACTCTCTTGATCGCCGTGACAAGTTTCAGCCCAGACCTCTTTCTCAATATCGTGTTGCCCAGTGCCGCCCATCCCCGCCCGTCCGATGCGACCCCATAGGATTGAGAAGGGCATCCCTGAAGCCGCCGTGACGACTTCTTGCAATGGGCTAAGGAAATCTTTTAGACCACCAACGTTCCGGTTCATGAATCCGGCACTTTCTACGTCACCATCGGTCAGCAGCACTCCGTACTGCTCCAAGTATTCATAGACTTCGCGCATGTGAGCCTTGATTGCGCCACTCTTGCCCGTCTCAACCATTTTGGATAAGCCTTTAATGGCATGGTTGAAGATATCGAACCTAGCCACGATCGCCGCGCCATTATCC
>JAGVDA010000357.1 GCA_020058975.1 Thermosynechococcus sp. WC_1
CCCCTGCTGAATCAGGCTATCGAGTTCGTCTCGGGATGTTTTGGTAGACTGCCAATCTTTCAGCAAAGGCTGTTTATTGGCTCCAACTGGGGTGAGTTGCCAGCTTTGAGGGATGAGTCTTAAGACCTCACTGAGGGCTTTACGTAAAGGTTGATGAGCCATCAAAGAGAACCTAAATTGCTAAAACTAAACGTTTTGAAGCCCGTGTGATCGCCGTATAAAAAAGCTGGTTTCGCTCTCTTAAATTCTTGTTTTTCAGCAGATCACCCATATGGACGTAGGCATTCTCAAAGGTGCTGCCCTGTGCTGAATGGCAAGTCATGGCAAACGCATATTGCACTTCGAGGAACCTTTCAACGAACTCGTAATAGGAGCGCCAAGCTGTTTTCTTATCTTTGGTCGTGGTTTTGGCAAGCGCCATGAGCCGCCGTGCTTTTTTCTTATAGGTTTCGATTTCTTCAGCAGCGAGAATCTGAAGTGATCGGGGAATGCGCTCTTCATCAACGCAGGTGATTCTCCAGTTCTTAAAGCAGAGTGCTGGATCATCATCAGGATCGGGATCGTAGCCCGACGCGACCGGATCATATAAATCGGCACGAGTTATCAGCACCTCAGATCGCGCAGGCAAAACGACGCTACCCATTTTCTGCAAGGGCGTTTTCAGCACCAAACGATCTCCTGGAAGATATGGGATGTCTTTTGCCTGCTGACCCAGCACTGCAACGCGCACCTTTGCATTTATCTGATCTACACACCGATTGGTGTAGGCAATGGCCTTAGCGTAGTCAGGGGCAAGGTTATCGGCCTTCTGCTGCTTAAACAGCTCTATTAAAGTTTCGACCCACCCAAAATCATCTTCTGCTGAGATCTGATCGCCTAGAAAGTCTTGAATTGGTGGCAAGCTTTCAGCGTCCAGGTCATCTCGGATCTGCTTAGCCAAAACCGTAAGCTGCCCGTCGTATCTCATCACCTCAGAAAGCGTTAAGCAGTCTGGTATAGCGCTGAAAATAGGTGATTCTTTTTTGGAATCAGCAGGGGCGATCTCTCCATCAAATAAAGAATCTTGCTGAGCTTCTCCGCTGGTACCCTTTGAGACTGGTGGCAATTGTGCAGGGTCGCCCATCATCACGAATTGGGTAAACTCACCATCGCGGTTATTAGTGCCAGCAGCCTGAATCTGTGCCCAAAGGTCATCTCCAATCATTGACACCTCATCCACGATCACTAAATCGTAATCAGCAAGGTATTTTTTATTGGGGTCAGTGGATGATTTGGGCACATAGACGATTTCACCCTCTTCTGTGATTTCTCTGGTTAAACCCAGAAGCTTATGCACCGTTTCGTAACGGCTTCCACTATTTCCACTATTTCCAACCGCACGGCCTTTTTGCGCTAGAACCTTCACAGCCTTATTAGTGGGTGCGCACTGAGCCGTGCTGAAAATGCGAGTGCTAGGGTTATATCGAAGCGCTTTAACCAAAACTTGAATCACCGAAGTTTTGCCGCTGCCAGCAAACCCGTAGAGTCCAAACCAGCGCTGTCTAAATTGCCGCCCTTTGGTTACAAAATCCCAAAGGGTATAGAGTGCTTCGAGCTGCTGATTAGAGGGGTTTAATCGCAATTCAGCAAGCGCTCGGTCTATTTCTGGGTATAGCCCCGCTTCACCTTTAACAATCATTTCGGATGTGTGCATAATGGTTTTATGTTGGTATAAAGAACTTTTTTGGGGCTGAGATAGACAGCCCCATTTTTTTTAGTCCCAAGGAAGCTCTACCAAGGAAGCTCTACGGGGTCAGGTTCAGCCGTTGCTTTTGGGGCTGCTGTTTTTCCTGGTGAAGTCGTCTTTTTGGGTGTGGCAATAGGCTGTGCAGGTTCAGCCACTTTTTTGGCTCTCAGCACACAATCTAAGTAGGTCTTATCGCCTACTTTTTTAATGTTTGAGATTTTAAGAATCTGGTGTTTTTCTGGCACATAGCCGTAGCTAGAAAGCTGTTTCTCTACCAGCCCACGTGCCCAGCACTGCTGACCATCACCGAGTCTCAAAACCCAAGCCTGTGCAGAATCTAAATTCTTAGGCGTGTTTTTTAAGTAACATTCAGCTACTTCAAATTCACCCGCCCCAAGCTCCTTCATGTTCTCAATACCGCCCCCACCGTTCCCAGATGGAGGGGTTTTAAGGAAGGTGTAAAGGCTTTTCTCTGCTGCCAAATGCATCAAGATAGTGTTTTTTACAGGGTTCGTTTTGGGTTCCGTATTGATAGGAACCTCATAAACAGCCGTTGCTGAAACGAACGTACACCAACAGTTCTGAGTCTTGACTTTGACCTTGCCACCATTCGCCCCGTCGATTTCTATCTCTCGGGGTTTTTCTGCAAAGTCGATTGAACCTCTAAGGTTTCCTACGATTAAGACCTGTTTTTCCTGCTTAACAGGCCAAAAACCGCCGCCGAATTTCAGCACGATTGCCCCTGTTTCATCGCGGTAGATTCCAGCGCCATAGATATTTTTAACTAGGCGATCTACAATCTTGCCGCCTTCTCTTTCCTCTGTACACTTGACTAATAGAATTTTTTCCCAGAAATCTTCAGGTACAGGTTCGATTGGCTCACCAAGTTGAGCTTCAAAATCAGCCAAAATTGTTTGCTCTTCAACCTCTAAATCAGCAAGGGCAACCGAGTTCCATTCCGCTGCCCAGTCATCTTTACAAATTAAAGAAGGAAAATTATCAACGCTGAAATTAATAATGTCGGTCATGGTTTTTGTGTTGGTAATGTTTACGCTGTGAAGCTAATATTTATCAAGACAGTCTTGGCAGATGTCCCAGCCCTTTATGGTGTGTTTGGTGCCACAAGTTCGGCATGTGTGGTTAATGGGCTGCGGTGGGTTCCCGGATTGAATCCACTGCCAAAAATTAACTAATAGGGTAAGCACGTCCATTCATCCTTGCTGTGTCAGGTTTTTTAAGTGTTTTGGTTTCCCACAAGCGCCGATCTTCGCGCTGCCGAGTAAAAGTTTCAGCAGGAAGCTCAACCCGTGCTTGAGGTGAAATAGGACTCTCACCCGTAAACCAAGCCGCATCAGCCGCAAGCTTTTTGGCGCAAGCATTCAGAACATCCAACTGATTTTCAGTGGGCATATTTGAAAGCATGGCGAATTCGATTCTGTTGATTGACTGCTTCATTTGGATAATGCGCAGCCGTGCATAAGTTAAGTGGTCGCTGGTAGTTGACATTCGGTTTTCCTTCAAATTTAGTAGTGACAACCGCTCTTGTTTTTAAGGTTTTGTAGGCTAAATTAAGCAAACAAATCCCTCGCAGCTAGTGCGATAAGTAAAAGCGAATTAGGTTTTTTGAAAAATTAAGCAGACTGCTGAAATTCTTCAGCGATTGCGGCATGAATCTCAGCAAAGTTGTTCACCACTGCTGAAACTTCTTGCCGAGTCTTATTAGTCTTTCGACCAATATCAGCAAGGGTTAGCCCTCGCTTTTCAAGCCCCGCCTTGATATCTGCGGGGTGCATAACGGTAAAATTGATTTGTGTCATGTCCTGCGTTGTCCTGCGGGTGCATGACATAACCCTATCTCCATATTCCGAGAAAGTCAACAGTTTTACTTTTGAGCCAGAGGGCGATACTGTTTGGGGATTTGCTAGGGATTTGGTTCGTTATTAAATCCCTCGGATTCTTGGATCGTCCATCAGGTATTCCTGCTTTTTCTTCATGACTTCAACCACTGCTGTTCTTTGTTCAAAGTCAGCAGCCATGAGCTTAGCAGGTACCCATTTTGTTTCTGGGATGATTCTCTTGTCTAAAATGTCCGTGTCTTCGTAAGGGTCGCAGCAGATTTCTGGGCAAACAATTATCAAAACTTCAATCATTTTCCAACTTCTCCAACGCCTTTACAATCACGCCACGCAGCCACCGAGAGCGATCAGTGCCCATTGCATCCAGCAGCGGCATATATCGCTTTGGGATTCGTGTGCTGATACAGCGATCGCTTAGCTTGCCCATTTCGCTAGGCGGTCTACCGTTGGGGTTGCCTGTGGGAACTCGCATAAACTTCCTCGATGGTTTTGTTGACAAAACCTATTCTAGCCTGTTAGATTTAATTCATGCAGTTCCGGCTCACCTCTAAAAGCCGCCCACACATTTACCTACAGGTTTTAAATCATGTCTAACTACAATCCTTTCAAGTCTGCTCTATCCGCTGCCGCTGCTGAACTTTCCAGCCCCGCAGCCAAGCGCTTCTATATCAATCGCGCTCAGCAAGACCTCCAGACCGCATTTGTGCTGATTGTCCAGTTTGGTTGCATCGCCTATGCCCTCGGAGCATCTGCCCGCCAGTGGGTTGAAGATATGGAGCAATCAGAACAGGTTCAACCCGCTCCCGTCGCACTTAAGGCGCTGCCCCCCGCTGCTGAATCCATCGCTTTATGCTTGCCCCCCACCTCCGCCCCCATTGCGCTTTTATCAGCAGGGGTAAAAAAGCCCCGCCGTCTGCCTGCTAATTGGGTAGGGGAAACCGTGCTGATTACGCCAGCGCCCAAAGCGCCCCGCAACCGTAAACCAGCCGCCAAAGCACCCGCTAAGGGTAAGATGAAGAAAGCACCCGTTGCATTAGGAGTCGCATGAGCGAACCAGCCAAAACAAAAACTTTTGTCCCTAAGTTAGTTTCAAAACTGAAGTTTTATAAGGAGGATCAGCCTATGCCGTTGCCTGAGATTATTCTTGTTGAGGTTGTTACGCCAGAGCAAGCCCCGTAACCCAAAAGCCCCCTACTAAATCAGTAGGGGGCTTTTGGGTTAGCTGTTTTGGTACACGCTGATAAACACTGTGCCCTGTTTCACCAGCGGCAAAATCTTATCTTTAAGGTTGGTGTTGTGAATCCTCAAGCATCCTAGCGTTGCGTAAAGGGGTTGCCACGGGTTCCAGGCTCCAGGCCACCCACAGGCAGAGCCGCCCCCATGCAGACAAATGCCAGCGCGATAATTATCGTCTTCATTGCCTTCTAGATCGATCATGTCGAATGTAATCCAACCGTAGGCCATGAGCGTCCGGTCATAGACTGGATTGCTGCCCACTTGAGCGTAATCGTTGTAGACCGCGCCAAGCTTGTAAAGACCTGGTGGGGTGTCGCCAGAATTATTACGCCAGTTAGGATCTTGGCCTTCGGCAAGGCAAAAAATGTTCCAAAGCTTTACGCCTTCAAATGTCCATGCTGTAGCTGCCTTTGCCGCTGCGTTGACAACTATATGGGTGTCGCCTTTCTTAAATCCATGCTGTTGAGGCTTTTCTGTGGGGGCGATTAGAGCCATACTTTTACCTAAACTCTTTAGGCTCAGCATGGCTTGATACGTAATTGCTCCACGTTTCACGCCACCATGAAAGAAACTTAGTATCAGGTGAAGATATGCAAAGTGTTGTTTCCGCAAAAAGCTTCAAAAGCATGATTTCAAACGAAACTGGTTTATTGAAAATGTTGTGGAGTGTATTACCAGGAGTCGCAATTGCAGCGCTGACAGCGACTGTAGGCTTTGAATTTAGCAATTTTCAAGCTCAAATTAAAAGCACGATCATCCTTGAGTCTCTACAGAAATCCGCTGATAAAAGAGACGGTGATTTTGAGAGTTTACGAACTCGGGTAGATCGCCTGACTACTGACATAGCCGAATTAAAAGTGCAGCTACAACGTAATCGGAATTGATACAGCCTCATCCAATGTTTGTTGGTCAAAAGTCAATTTAAGCTGATAGCTGCCAACCTGATCAGGCTCCAAAGCAATCGCCTGTGTGGTGTCTAGCAAAACCACGCGCTCATTCAGCGTGTGAGCTGCCATACTTGAAGCATTTCGCCCCCTGTCGAGATAACTCAGTCGGTAAGTGCCCTCACCGATCAGAGTGGCATCCCGAAACCGCAAAACCTCATCACCTATCAGCAGCAGGTTAGTCAGCCCCCCAGCATTAAAAGCATCGGTGCTGATAGTTTGTAGAGTGCCAGCGTACAGGTGAACCACGACTTCGTTGACCACATCTAGACCTATTGCGCCTGGTGTGACCAGAACAGAGTTAGTCACCCCAAGCGTGGCCTCTACGGTAGTCTGAGCTATGGTCGTCCAGTTGGTGCCGTCAGGAGATGCGTTTAAGAATGCAGTACCCCAAGACTTGCCCCCACCGCCCACACCAAAATACAGCACGGTGTTAGGGTCGCTTTCTCGGATTTTGGTGATTTTGAGAGCCGCTAAATAGGTTTGATCGTAGGCGGCTGAATAGGCCGAATAGAGTGCGCTGAAGGAGGGGTTCTGCACTACCCTGCTGAAAAGATCATCATCTTGCGTCACCGCTTCACAATCAATAAGGTAGTTTGCGCCTAGTGACATTTTGGTAAGCATCACGCGCTTTTGAACCCCATATAGAGGGATTGTCACAATATCGCCTGGTTCTAGGTCGCAGTGCGCAATCGTAAGCTTAAATTGCACCATCTTCTGAAGCCACTTAAGATGCAGTGCCACATCACAGATCGCCTGTGCCTGTGGGGTCGTAAGCGCTGCTTCAACTGAGAGCTGTACTTTTTCACGGCTAGGGTTTGTTTCAGCACGGTGATAGACCGTTTTCTGTCTGAGGTTTGTGTCTAAGGCATCGTAATACTTGAGCGAAACCTCACCTGGTAAGGTCGAGGGATTTGGCGATTGATACTCAAAACGTGGCGGTCTGCTGCTGTTTAGCTCAGAGCTGGCTAAGTCCTCTTCGGTTAGCGATCGCACTACAGCCCCTTTTAATGGACTGCGAAAAACCAAAGTATTGCCACGCTGGAAAACATCAAACAGATAGAGCTGCTGAAGCTGCTGAATCCAACTTTTAGGATCGCCGCTAGGGTCTAGTTCGATGCCTAAGATTTGGGCTGTGGAAGGGATATCTGAAACATCAACGCTAGTCACCCCGCCGAGCGCCGCAATTTCTGTTAGCAAGGCTCTAAGATTAATTTCTGTGGGCTGGACGCGCGTAACAGATACCGTAGAGCCTGTGGTGATAATGCCGCCCACGGTACCACTGCTGATAGATACCTGTGGGTAGAGAGCGCCTGATCCACTCCCAAAACCTGTATAAATTTGTGTTTCATCAATGGAATAAGCTATCTCTAAATTTTCTGTGACTTTGAGCCGTAAACGCACTCCATTTAGATAAGTGTTGGGAGAAACATACGCTTCTGCTCCCCCGTGCTGCACAGATAATCGGCCTGCAACACTCAACACGAAACCATACACGTTTGCCCCATAACTACCAGAAGGTAAGAAAGTGGCAAACCCATAGGTTCCAGCCCCCACCGCGACAAACTCGATTTCACCGCCGTCTGTATAAGAGATTGTGTC
>JAGVDA010000324.1 GCA_020058975.1 Thermosynechococcus sp. WC_1
ACCTGGAGTCGCATAGAGCGCAGTGGAAAGGCAAAAGAGAAACGCAAAAAGGCCACTTCTGATAAAGAAAGTCAACGTTGGCTCGATACCCTCACTGCCCTTACGTACACGAGAGTGTTCTAAAAATTGGACGCTATTAAATTCTGAATCCGCTGCGCTAAAGTTTTGACAAGACTCGCTACAAGACCCGTCTCTCCACGGCATATTTCCTATGGCAAACGTCCGCCTTCACCAACTTACTCGTCGATTTAGCGCAGGTGCCGCCGCCGTTGAAAATATTAGCTTTGAAGTACCCGATGGACAGTTTTGTGTGCTAGTGGGGCCATCGGGCTGCGGTAAATCGACTATTTTACGGATGATCGCAGGGCTAGAGTCCCCCACCGCTGGCGAGATTTATATTGCGGGTCAAAATGTGAATGACCAATCTGCCCGCGATCGCGATGTAGCAATGGTTTTTCAGAACTATGCCCTCTACCCCCACATGACCGTTGCCGAAAATCTGGCCTTTGGCCTCAAAATGCGCCATGTGGAGCCAGCCAAAATTCAGCAGCGGGTAGCAACGGTGGCTGAGGCACTGGAACTATCTCACTTGCTAGGGCGCAAACCCAAGCAGCTTTCTGGCGGTCAACAGCAGCGGGTGGCATTGGGACGGGCGATCGCCCGACAGCCCCAGGTTTTTCTGCTCGATGAGCCTTTATCTAACCTAGATGCCCAACTGCGAGACGACACCCGCATTGAGCTTAAGCGGTTGCACCAGCAGGTCGGCATTACAACCCTGTATGTAACCCACGACCAAACCGAAGCCATGACCCTCGCCGATCAGATCGTGGTGCTGTCTCAAGGGCGCATTCAGCAGATTGGGACACCGCAGCAAATTTATCAAACGCCTGCCAACCAGATGGTCGCCACCTTTTTGGGCAACCCAGCCATGAACTTGCTCCACAGCACTTACAAAGCAGGCATCTTTTATTTCAAAGGCCACAGTATTCCCTGTCCCTCTCATCTCCAAACCCTGCTTAACAAAACTCAATCTCAAATCGTTAATATTGGGATCCGTCCTGAATTTATTCAGGTTGTGTCTGCCCCTGCGGAAGGGACGCTGACCGTCACCGTTGAAGTGGTAGAGCCACTGGGACGAGAAACCCTCATCCGAGCTGTTTTAACCTCAGAACCCAGCCAAACTCTAAATCTAGTCATTAAAGGTAGTTTTACTCCTGCTATTGGCGAGAGAATCAGTATTAGACCCGATCTCAGTAAATTAACGATCTTTGATCCTCAGACGGGCGATTGCCTGAGATAGGCAGAAAACAACGATTTTTGTAACCTTAAAGAAAGCCCATCTATAATGAAGATATGTGAAGCAATGTTCATCTTCATGAAATTAAGAGCGTGCGCTCTAGAAAAGCGTTCACTATAGAAATATACAAAGTGTGTTTCTTAATACATCACAAGGCCGAGTGTAATCATTTGTTCGTCTCGGTATTGTCAATAGATATATCGCCTGCTTGCCGTCACAGATTTTACGTTGCCTACTCTAAGCTGTGACAGCCTGCTGATGTTCCCCTCACCCCAGAAGATTAGCCATGCTTTCAAACCAAACCTTTCATGCCAACCAATCTCAGTCATCCTCGTGGCTGAAGTCCCTTCAGGTAAAAATTCAGGGATGGATCCGTCAAGAAATTATTGACGAAGATCCTTGTGATGAAGAAAAATTTGCGGCGCAGAAGCTCTACGACCAGTTTCAGATCTTAGAGAAAGCAGCGAAGGTTCAGTTCTATTCCGTGCCTCAGCGTTCAGCGTCTCATTAATGACTTCCTTAAGGTTCGTTTAGCGCTTCAGCATCAGGTAGTAAAGCTGTCCTGGCGTATTGACAAGCCCTGCTTTGTCTTTTGCTTGGGTACCTGTCCCCATGAAAATATCGACGCGGCCTGGGCTTTTAATGGCACCGCCTGTATCTTGGTCTAGGGTAAAGTGGCTCACCTCTCGATACTTCAGGTTTTTCTGAGCATCGTAATAGGGCAATCGCGTTTGAATGATGGCTAAGGCTCCTGGTGGCATTAAGGCTTTATCGGTGGCAATGGAGCGTTCTGCTGTGACGGGCACGCCTAGGCTTCCTGTTGCGGGTGCGCCGTAGGTTGGTGCAAAAAACACAAATCGATTGTTCCGTGGAATGTACTCATTTAGCTCGGTCGGATGCGTCTTGAAATACTGCATTAAAACGGGCAAGGTGAGGTCTTCTTGGCGCACCTTGCCTGCTTTCACCAGTTCTTTGCCGAGGCTGACGTAGGGATAGTTTGTTTTGCCAGCGACACCTATGGTCATTATTTTGCCATTGGTGAGCGTCAGCCTTGCGGAACCCTGCACCTGCACGAGATATGCCTCTAGGCGATCGCGTAGCCACACCAATGCCTGCCCTCGTAGCCTACCTCGATTGCCCTGTAGCCCATCGGCACCTTCTAACTGAAGCCGCGTGGGGTGGGGCAGTGACCAGTTGGCAAAATTGGCAGGCACTTGGTACAGCGGATAGCGGTAGGCTGCGGTCTGTACGGCACTGGCTTGGTAGGTGGCCTCGTAATAGCCCGTAAAATCTACGGTGC
The DNA here is from genome assembly GCA_020058975.1 of Thermosynechococcus sp. WC_1. Lineage (GTDB taxonomy): Bacteria > Cyanobacteriota > Cyanobacteriia > Thermosynechococcales > Thermosynechococcaceae > JAAURS01. The sequence continues at coordinate 2,598 of JAGVDA010000324.1, forward strand.
CTTTGCCATCTTTGCCAACAGATTGATACACCTCAAAGTCTCTCTTTACCGCGTTAGAGAGGGCTTCGGGTGACTTTGAGGTTTGCACTAAAGTGCGAAATCGCAGCAGACTGGCGCGAACGCGAGCAGGGGTGATGCCTGGTACCGAATAGCCACGGTACGTCGATTGAGCAGCGGCGGTATCGAGGTAGCGGAGGCTGTAGTTGATCGACTTGAGCAGGCTTTGGCGATCGCCCACTCCCCCCGACGGACTTTGCCAAATCTGAGCATCCAGCCCAAACTGTGGCGGAACTTGAGCAGAACTGAGGGGGCGCAAGGGCGCTGCCAGCATCGGCATCACCATCGCCGCCTGAGCCAGTAAGCCTGTTGCCAAAGCAAGTCCAGAAATCCGCTGTACCATTCAACGCCTCACCTTAAACGCGATCTATCTGTGTTGCTGACCGCAGTGCAGTGCAATAGATCAGATAGATACTAATAGTGTTCGACGCTAGAAGTAAAGACAGGTTCCACTCGCAAGGCCAAGATGCTGGAGGGTCGAATCACCATGTATTCCCCCTGCACGGTCTTCATGGGCAGATTAATAAACTCTTTGGAGTCAGTTCGCGGCACCAGTTCGTTGCTGTACCAGTGCTGAAACTCCTGAATCGTCGCAAAGCGCACTTCTTCGCGGTGTCCGCCTTCCATCAAAACATGCACCACAAATTCACTCGGTGTTCTTGCCACTTTTCCCTCCCGTTATCGTTTTCCCGAACTTATTATGGGCAAAAACGGTCTCGGAATGGTCAGAGGGACTGAGATTGGTACTCAGCCTTTAAAGGTCTTAGCCCTAAATAAAGGCTAAGACCTTTATTTAGGGCTAATTTAAGGCTAATGTGGGGCTAATTTGCGAACTGGATTAAAAATTTTGACGAGAATAGCGTCCAGCCAAACCGACTCATTCTTTTCCCCTCGATCTTTATCAGCTAAATGGAGGTTTCAGGGCATTTCAAAAATTGCCTGAAGACACTCCCATCGGTGTGCTTAGTAGGGGAAGATTGCCAGGTCGCTGAACGCTATTCTGCGAGAACGAGACAGATAGAATGATCAACAGCACATATCCTCTTGGTACTTTGATGGGTCTTTGGCTGTTTAATCTGCCAGGGAAGCTTTGCTGCTTCACTCCTTTAGTATAAAGATCGAGTTCTGCGCCGTCATTAAACCGTCAGCAAAGTTGATAGAAGTGGATTGCGTGCTTCCTCAATCACAACTTTTCCTTAACCTGCCCTTTCGCGTCAGGGGCGCGATACTTCCGGCTTTAGACGGCGCTCCATCAGCGCTTCTACGGCTTCTTGGGGCGTGATTTGTCCATTGAGCAAACGATGCACCTGCTGCGCGATGGGTACCGAAATTTGCCGCTGCTGCGCAAGTTGGATCAGCACATGGGCTGTGTTAATGCCTTCCGCCGTGCCCTGGAGCTGCGCTAAAACTTCGTCGAGGGTTTTACCTTGTGCTAACTGGTAGCCCACCTGATAGTTACGGCTGAGGGGGCTAGTGCAGGTGGCGAGTAGGTCTCCTAACCCCGATAGGCCATAAAACGTTTCGACGCGACCGCCTAAAAGGGTGCCAACCTGAATAATCTCTGGGAGCGATCGCGTGATGAGTGCCGCCCGTGCGTTTTGCCCTAGGGCAAGGCCATCGCAGACCCCCACGGCGATCGCCACTACATTTTTGAGCGTTCCGCCTAGCTCTGTGCCCAGTCGATCGGTGTTGGTATAGACTCGAAAGCTGTCTGAGGCAAATAGGTTTTGAACCGTAGCCGCTGCTGCGATATCTTCACTTGCCACTACGGTTGCTGTGGGTAGCCCCTGATCAATTTCTTTAGACAGGTTAGGACCAGACAGCACCACCATCGGGTTTTCTGGAAAAGTCTCGTGCCAGATCTGAGACGGGGTCTGCCATGTGGTGGGGTCTAGACCCTTGGTGGCGCTGACCAAAATTGTTTCAGGCGCGACCCCAACTGCCTTGAGGCGTGTGGCGACATCCTGCACCCCTTTCATGGCGATCGCCATTACAATCACTGGGGCTTGGTCAATCGCCTCCTCTAAAGAAAGATCGCCCCGACGAGACCAAACCTTAACGCGATGGGCTTTTAATCGACCTAACGAGGCGATCGCTAACCCCCATACGCCTCCCCCTAAAATCGTCAGCACGGTTGATTCTGAGGGGGTTGAAGTGAGTGTCATGGTTGGCGGCAGCGTGAAGGAGTGGGTGAGGCAATGCTCAAGATAAGCTCATCTGTCATTAACCCACACCAGCCACAAATTGATACGGACAGGCCAAAAATTGTTATCCTAAACGAGAAAATATTGATTAAGTAGTATCGCGTACAGCTTGATTAAAACTTTCGGCATATTGTTAAAGATCGGATTGTGGGACGCTATCACCATAGACAGATCGCACACTCTATAAAAATTTTCCCTAACATCTTGGGTAAATCTAGCGCAACCTCAATAATAAGTCCATTTTTTAATGTTCAATCTTTTTTCTTTTTCAAAAATAAAAAACTCTTTACTCTTACATGTATCCAGCAGTGACTAAATCAATTCGCAGCCAGTTTGAGCGACAGCTCCAAGAAATGCAGGACGATGTGCTACGCATGGGCGCACTGGTTGAGCATTCCTGCTGGCTCGCACATCAGGCGCTTTTTCATCGAGACTTGTCTGCTGTAGATGAGCTAAAGCAGCACGATCATCAAGTTGACCTGTACTACCATCAAATCGAGGCGAATGGAATTAAGCTCTTAGCCCTTCAGTCCCCCGTTGCAAATGACTTAAGGCTTATTGGCACTATGGTGCAGCTTGTGCGTGACCTAGAGCGTATTGGAGACTATGCAGAAGAACTCGGTGAAGTGGCGCTTAAACTTCTTCCCTATCCGCCCCTGTCTTGCCTGAGCGAAGTTGAAACCATGTCTAATATTTGCCGTGCAATGTTAGCCATGAGCCTCAGTGCCGTGACCGACTTAGACGCCCAATCGGGGGAACGGATGAAGCTCAAAGATGATGAAGTGGATGCTTGCTATGACCACGTCTATGAAGCCCTTGCCAATCAAACCAATTTTAAGGGTTCTGTAGAACCCCTACTGCTGATGACTTTAACCATTCGCGCCCTAGAGCGGATGGCAGATCATGCAACCAACATTGGGAAGCGAACCTCCTATATCGTGACTGGAAAACGGTAAGACAAAGGCTTTACCCTTCTCACCTACTGGGAGAAGGGCTAATTCTGGCTCCCCTCGCCCGTTCTGGGAGAGGGGTTGGGCGTTGCCCTGCTGTGTCCTGAGCTTGCGAGGGGAGCCTGTCGAAGGGGGAGAGGGGACTATTTGTGCAGGAGGTTTATTATAGATGCCTGACTCAAGCATGTTTGACAGTTGAGCCTTGGTAGGGAACTATAGGGATATTGGGTCGTGAGGGTTGTGAAGCGCCTCGCAGTCTGAATTCTAAGGTTAAAAGAGAGATCCTAACGCCGTAAAACTCCTTGTATGACGGGATTTGCCCCGTTAAGGTCGCTCTGATTCCAACTACTTCGCTGACAGCCGCTGCTCTGGTAACTGGTTTGTCAATTGAAAAAAACTTTGCTACGTCCGTTGTTCACGGGGCGTGGCCTTAGATTCAGATTGCTCCAACAATCCTCGACCTGATTGACTGACAAAACTCACTTCATAAGACCCTCACCCCAACCCCTCTCCCAGAGCGGGAGAGGGGCTTTGAAGCCAAGTTTTCTTTTCTTACCTCCCTTCTCCCTTTGTGGGAGAAGAGATTGAGGGATGAGGGGGCAAGGTTTTGTCAGTCAGCCAGATCCTCGACTCAGTGGCGGTCTTTGACAGAACTCTCGTTTCTTCTCATTTTGTATGAGAAATTCTGTCAGAAATTAGCCGCAGCCGCGCACTAGGTTTTGATCTCCCCCAACGCTGCCTGGGAAAGAGATGGCCTATTGCCCTTGTAGGACATTTTTAAGGATCAACGATACATGGAATTTTCAATTAGCGCCCTCCTCTCTAGCTTTGCAGAAGATAAGTTAGTTGCGCCCAAAGCGCTAGAGAAAAAGCTGGATTGTGATAGGCCAGAAGGGCTGAAACAGCTAGAGATTGCCCTGAATGCGCTAGAAAAAATTGGCATTTTGGCAAAGGAGCGCGGAAAGTATCGTCGGGTCACTGAAGAAGGCGTGATTGAGGGTAAGCTGCGCTGCTCTAGCAAAGGCTTTTGCTTTGCGATTCAAGAAGGCGAAGAAACAGAGGATATCTATATCCGCGAAAGTCAACTTCATTCGGCTTGGAATGGCGATCGCGTTCTGGTGAAGGTCACAAAGGAAGGTCGCCGCCGCCGCAGCCCTGAAGGAGAAGTGCGGCTGATTTTAGAGCGTTCTAACCCTTCTGTGATTGCTCATGTGCGGCGTACAGACACAGGCAGCTACCGCGCGGTGCCCCTTGACGATCGGCTGCTATTTGAAATTGAGCTACTTCAGCAAGGGGATGACCCTGCTTTAGATGAGGCCGTAGACCATCTGGTGCATGTGGAGGTGTTGCGGTATCCTTTGGGGGCGCAGTTGCCCTTAGGCCGCATCAATCAGGTCTTGGGCAGTGATGCTCAGTCTGCGGCTGATACAGAGCTAGTCTTTTGCAAGTATGATCTGCCGCGTCATTTTGCGGAGCCAGTTGAGGCGGCAACGCAAGAATTGCCCGTTAAGCTCCGCAAGGCCGATCTCAAAAGTCGGGCGGCTTATCAAAAAGTCTTTACGCTTGCCGTGGGCGATGCCAGCATTGGGCTTGCGAGTCTTGACCATGCGCTGTCCCTTGAGCAAAACAAAGACGGCTCTTGGCGCTTGGGGGTTCACATTGCTGATATTCAAGGATTTGTAAGTGCAGGTTCGCCCTTAGATCAAGAGGCGCGGCGACGGGGCACCACCATTGGCTTAGCCGATACCCTAGTGCCGATCTTCCCTGCGACGGTGGCGGAGCGTGTGGGGGCGTTAGTGGCAGACCAAGAGCGTCTGACTATGTCTATTATGATGACGCTGAGCGTGACGGGTGAGGTGATGGCCTTTGAGGTGCAGCCTAGCGTGGTGCAGGTGAATCGCCAAATTAGCTACGAACAGCTTCAGGCGATCGCCCAGCGCAATATCACCCCCAGCTCTGATATTGAAGACCTCAAAGACTTGTATGACTGGGTCGATCAGTTTCAGGGTGTCGCCCAGCAGCTCCTCAAGCAGCGCCATGAGCGCGGTGACTTTGAGCTGGTCATGATGCCAGAGGTTCACCCCCGCATGTTTGGTGATGACGGTCGCTTTGGTGTGATTGCCGATACGCTACCCCCTACGGGACGGCAGGCAGTTGCAGAGGCTCTGATTTTAGCCAACTACTTACTGACCACTCACCTTCAGGCATTGGGCGTTCCGGTTTTGTTTCAGGTGCAGGCATCGCCTGAGGCGCACAAGCTTCAAGATTTTATGAAGCTGCTCGAAAATTCAGATTTGCCGATGACCCTCGCCCAAGAAAATACGGTTCTGCCCCAAGATTTTCAGCGGTTTGCCGAAAAAATCTTGCCTCTCGATACGGCACCTATACTATTTGAGCTATTGGCTGAGACGTTAGAACCCGTAGACTACAGCCTCCAGTCTGGCCCACACTTTGGGCTGGCCTATGTGCGAGATTACGGTCAGTTTGTGTCGCCCCTCAACCGCTACGCCGATTTGCTGAACCTGCGGATTTTGAGTACGGCGTTGGCGCATGGACGCGATCGCAAGAGCGCCCGTTCTAAAGAGCAGGTGAACCTTCGTCACAGTGCCTGCCACGGTCAAATTAGCTGGAACGTTTTGCCCCCAGAGCAGCAGCGCGAGATTGAGAGCGCCCTGGCGGAAGTGGTTGCGCCCCTCAATGAGCAAATGCAGCTCATTCGCCAAGCTGAGCAAGATTTCTTAGGTCTTAAAAAGACTAAGCAAATGCAGCAGCGCACGGGCGAAATTTATCAGGGCGTGATTACAGGTATTCAGTCCTACGGGTTCTTTGTGCGCTTAGAGACGCTGCTGGTCGAAGGGCTAGTCCACGTCAGCTCCCTCAAAGATGACTGGTACGAGTACCGTGCGCGGCAGCAGACGCTGATCGGTCGCAAAAATCGACAGCAGTATCGATTGGGCGATCGCGTGGATGTTGAAATCAAGAGCGTAGACTACTACCGTCAGCAAATTGACTTGGCGGTGGTTGGCGGCGGGTCAGAAGCCTCTGACGAAGATATTCAGGGTGAAGGTGCCGAGTGGTCTGAGAACTATACCGTCCCCTACGAAGAAAACGACAGCGCCTTTGAAGAGGAGTAACAGCAGATACCGCGTTGTAGGGGCGCAAGGCCTTGCGCCCCTACGGGAAGGGCTACCAAAAGGGGAGCATCTAAACTAGGTTGATGAGTCGCCTGCTGTGAGTGCAGCGCCTGAAAGAAATAGTTTTGATCAAAGCTACGGGGATCTCTACGGGTGCCTGAGCGATCGACGGTTTTATGGTAGGTAATTCTGGCGTCAGGTACCCTCGTGTAGCGCACCAGCCATGCCAGAGACTGATACTGGTTTGCCGTATATCCGCTGTGGTTATTGCCGTTATTTCGACCATCAACGGGCGTTTCTAACGAAAAATGATAGGAAAAATTGTTGACGGAAGCGGGAACTCTAGGACTGCTTTGCACGGCTTCAGGCCCATTGCTGCCCATAAAGACCGAGTTACCTGCCCCAAAGGCACGATACTGAAACGGCACGGTATAGATAATGGTGCCGTCTAACGCAATCAGGGCATGGTAGCTAACCTGATCGCCTTGGCTGCTGTAATTGGGCGTTTGAAAATAGTTGACCGCGCTGCTGGCGGAGCCAACGGTTTCGTGAATGACCACAATGAACGGGTTCCGCAGGGGGCTGCCATCAATATCTTGGCTCAGGCGTTCGCCATAATTGGTGGGGTATGCCCATGCCACCCGCTGTTGCGGCGGTTTGCTGCGGCCTGTGATCTGCCCCAGGATCGGGTTGCTCCACAGCAGCAGGGCGCAGGTTATGAAGGCTAAGGCGATCGCTGCGTACCAAGAGTTTGCCCTTACAAAACTGAATGTTGACCGGAGCTGAATTGGCTTCACAGATTTTTGACTCATGGATGGACTTGGAAAATTACAGCGGACTGAATCTGCTTTAGAGTGTAGACTGGGCAAGACTTATAGAGATTGATCAGCACGGTGGTAAAACGGTTTACGCAGCGGTTAGACAAAGCCGCCGCCGCCATTATTCTGATATTGAGCATACCCCTTGGGCTGCTTATGTACACGGGTGATAAAACCGCTCCAAAAATCCGCGACTTTAGCTGGCAAAATCGTGCGGTTGGCGCAGAGGATATCGCTTTTATTCTGACCTTTAACCGCCCCATGAACTGGGATAGCGTTGCCGCAAACTTAAAGATCACGCCGCCTCTACCAGGCAAATTTAGTGCTTCAGGACGGCGTTTTGTTTATACGCTCAGTCAACCTGTCCCCTATGGAAAGACCTTTGAGCTAAAGGTGCAAGGCGCAACCGATACTGCTGTAAAACAAACTGGAGCAGATCGGCAAGCGATGCAGCCTTTTGCAAGCAGCTTTCGCAGCCGCGATCGCGCTTTTGTCTACTTAGGCGTGGGCGGTGCGGAAGATGGTCGCCTTGTATTGCGAAATCTCACCCGTCAGCAAACGACGGTGCTAACTCCAAAAGACTGGGTGGTGACGAGCTTTAAGCCATACCCAGAAGGCGATCGCATTCTAATCGGCGCGGTTGAGCGCAAAACTGAACCATCAGGAGCCTTTGAGCAAAAGCTGTACGCTGTCTCAACGGGGCTGGGCGTTGAATCCGCAGGTCAAACCAAACTGCTTTTAGGTAATGCAGAAGCCCAAATTTTGAAATTTGACCTTTCTGCCAATGGCCGCACCATTGTGTTGCAGCGCTATAGCCGCAGTAAGCGAGAACCCGTGGGGCTATGGGTGCTAGAAAGTAACGGGGTACTGCGATCGCTTACTCAAGGCGCTGCCGGAGAATTTTTGGTGACACCGGATGGCTCTGCGGTGGCGATCGCCCAAAACCAGGGCATCTCCATTGTTCCCATCACCTCAGAGTCTAGTCTTAACACCATTGAGTATCTCCCCCAACTAGGGATGACCATCGGGTTTGCGAGGGATGCATCTGCCGCCACAATGATGAAATTTAACCGTGACGGGACGCGATCGCTATTTCTGGTCACGAATCAAGGCATCCAGAAAGAGTTGATTAAAACCAATGGCTACATTCTCAAAGCACAGTTTGACCCGATGAATCAGAAGGTCTACTGCCTTTATACCCAGCTTGGTCGTGGAAAAGAGAACGCCTCAAGCCTACGCATCAGCGCTATCGACCTTTCTACACTTAATCGAAAAGACCTGGTGCAGTTGCCTAACAAAACCAGCGGTCACATGAGCCTTGCCCCTGATGGCGCTCAGCTCTTGTTTGATGCGGTGGAGGTAGCGGAGCAACTCACCCCCAGCGGCATAAAAGATGGAGCAGGACAGGCGATCTCCAAAAGCACTCTATGGACGTTGCCCTTAGGTCAGTCAGGAATCCCCACCGCTCTTAAGCCGATGAGTCTTTCTATTTCTGGCGTTCAGCCGATGTGGCTCCCATAAGATGTTCAGGGATACATCACGAGCGAACGATAGGCATCCACGGGCAGAAAGGTTTGAGCAGCCTCTTGAATTGCAGTTTGGCTGACCGATTGAATGTACTGGGTGTAGTTTAGCCCCGTGGCGAGATCTCCCATAATGGCATG
>JAGVDA010000128.1 GCA_020058975.1 Thermosynechococcus sp. WC_1
ATGACTCAATACACTGGGACATGGCTGATTGGATGAATTCTATCCATTCATCTTCTCGCTTAGAGTATGCGTTTGCCCTGGTCTGCTGTTGAGCTGCTTGCCAACTGGGTGGTGCCCTTTGGCTTTGTGGCAGGCTATCTTTTTAATGTGCTGACAGGAATTGAGCTGATTAGTTGGCTTGGCGCATTTGGTAATCACGTTTTGGGCGGTATTTTTGCTGCCACCGCTGCCGCACTGGGTGCTTTTTTAACCGGAACGCTGACGGGCTGGACTACAGGCAGTGGAGATGCGATCGCCTATCGTAACCGTCTCAACGCCGGAAAATACCTCATCATTGCCACGGGTACCGATGCCTTTATGCGAGAAGCCACAGGGCTACTGCGGCAGTACAACCTTGAAAACATTCAGGGCTATGTAGAGCAAGCTGAAGGGTAAATTAGCGCACCTAGTTTGTGGTAGAAGGAGCGCTCTTCGGCTTTATGAAACTGGGCTTAGGAGGGATTACTTTAGGGTTAGTCTTTAAGACTGAAGATGGTCTTAGAGAAACATCTTCTTCAATAGGCGTTGTTTCTAGAAAATTAGTCATATCGACATAAAGAGCGCCAGTACTCCGCGTCAACGGCCCACCGGCACGGTTGCGCGCATTCAGTAAGTCCTTCAACACTTCCTGAGGATTATCCTTGGGTTCAAGCGTTAACAGTAGTCCCTGGCAAGAGCCGCCATACTCTTCACTGACACAAATGACGTTTTGAGCATTCATTCTGCCAGAAGTAAGGTAAGCAAGCGTGCCCTCACTGTAGTATTTTTGAAATCGACGCGATACTTCTTCACAGCGTTTGAGAGGAGTATAGGCACTAGATTTGCCAAAGTAAGTCGATTGCCATCGAATAACAGGGACGCTGCCTCGTTTTGTTTGAGCAAACGTTGTAGGAATCTTTTTACCTGTTGCTAAGACCTGGCTCTGCCCACAGGTAAATCGTGCCGTCGGTTTCTCCTCAGCAGAACTAACGCGACCCAAAGGAATGGCTAGCAAGGAACTCACGATTGCCATCGTAAAAATGGCTTTGAGTTGAGGCATCATCATGGTTGTCAAAAAATTCATAAAGCGGGATTTATATCGTAATTATAGACGGTCAATTACGCATTGACGACTCTCTGACCATTGCTCAAAGAGATTGTCGCATTTAAGTCAGGTCGTCTTGTAGCCAGGTGTTTCGACCGAGATGCGTAGAGGATTGAATACAGATTCAGTATATTAATAAAGCTTGGCTGATGCCTAGAGATTTTCAGCGCGGATCTAAAGGTTTTCTGGTAAGCTGTGTTCAGAAAAAAAGAAACAATACTTTAAAAATTTAACAAGTATTTTGTACAGCCATGTTAACAAAAGTCTTGCGGGCAGATATTGCTAAAAAATCTATAAAACTTAACCACAAAAAAAGCGTTCTTCTTAAAACTTTATGTCTGGCGACGGTTGCAAGTCTAGTCAGTCTGAATCTAAAAGCCACGGCGCAGCCTTTAACCTTATCTAGCCAGCCAGCATTCACCAATCCTCAGGCGCTACAGGAGCCTCGCAGTCAGAGTGCTGCACCTGAAGCGGTAAGTTCGTCGGCGACTGACCTAATGTTTTCAGTCTCTGAGCCGCGTTCTGAAGCCCTAAATCTAGCCGAACCTGTTGCTCAGACGCTAGCCCAATCCGCACCAGAAGTAATACCCGAACCGATACCCGAAGCAGCAGGGCAGCCCCCTAGTTTAAGGACAGAGCCTGCATCGACCGATGAGCTTCCTTTTCAAGCTAAAAAAAGCTTGCTTCAGCAGGCTAGACGGTATAGCCCTAGCATTAGCTACCTTACACCCTCTGCCTACGGCAAATCGTTGGGGCAGTTTTCGGTAGGGGGCAGCTTTCAATCTAAGGTGCGCTACCGATCCGAATCGGATGCCTTTTTAGGCGGCGGATTTGGATTGGGCGATCCTCAGAAGGCGGTAGGGTTAGACGTCAGCGTCGGCATTGCAGATATTACAACCTTTGAGCGTGGCACCATTGGGTTTAAGGTTCATCGTCGGCTGCCTGCCCAATTTGCGATCGCCGTCGGCATTGACAATGCCATTACCTGGGGCTTTGTGGATGGAGAGATTAGCCCCTATGGCGTGGTGAGTAAAGCATTTCAACTCAGAGAAGACCCTCGCGCACCCTTTAGCCAACTGTATATTTCGGCGGGTGCTGGGACGGGTCGCTATCGTTCAGAGAGTGATATTATCAACCGTCGCGATAGCGTTGGCGTTTTTGGGAGCGTAGCAGTTCGCTTGATTGAGCAAGTAAACTTCATTACAGAATGGTCTGGACAAGACTTAACCTTAGGGATTTCTATATTGCCCTTTCCTAAGATTCCCCTGGTGTTTACCCCCGCCGTTACGGATGTAACCGGTACCGCTGGAGATGGACCCCGCTTTAGTTTTGGCGTGGGCTATGGGTTTTCGTTTTAACGCAATTATTTTTTAACACCATTATTTAGTGATTGGATAAGCAGTAGATCTCATGGTTAAGCACTTCAAAAAACAGGTTTTTCAAGCAGTTTCTATGGGGCTTGTGCTTACTATGGGGCTGGGCGGGGTGCAAGGGGCGATCGCACAAGTGGGCGAAGGCGGTGAAAGTCCTCCGCCATTCCCAGAAACCCCTCCTATTCCAGAAACTCCGCCTGTTGAAACTCCGCCGGCACCCCCTACGTTGCCAGGGTTAGAAGACACCACAAGCCCCAATCCCAGCGAGATTGTACCGAGTAATCCGAGTGGCGATGTAAGACCCTCAGGCAAAACGCCCACCCTAACAGGTGAGCCAGCTCAAATTGTTGAACAGCTAGAAACTTATCAATCTCAACCCTACGGCAGTTATTTAGGGCTAAATTTCTACGGCGAGCTGACCAGTGCCGATCAAATTTCTCAGACCCTTCAGCAGCTTGCAAGAAAAACAGGGACTCAGCCAGCACTGGTCTACGTTTTATCGACAGGCAAAGGTTTAAAGCTTGTCTTGGTTTTACCCGGAGAAACCACAGCACCATCCTCTTCTAGTTCCCTGTTTCCTGGGTTAGATTTGCGACTTGCCTCAACGCAGCCTTGGAGAATGCTGGCGCAAGCCGTTCAGCCCAGTATCAGTCCTCCACCCCCCAAGCTCATTTCCTATGAGGTGCCTAACGCAACGTCTGCGGCACTTAAACGCACGCTCAAAACCTTTCGCAGCCAAATCAGCGATCCTCAAAAAACAAACTCCACGAGCTATCAAGCCTCTGCCAAACAGCTTTATGACTGGATTATTGCCCCACTCAAGCCGACCCTAGAGGCTCGAAAAATTGACACCTTAGTCTTTAGCCTAGACAAAGGGTTTAGAGCCATGCCCATTGCTGCGCTCTATGACGGCAAGCAATTTTTGGTTGAGCAGTATAACCTAGCGCTGATTCCGAGCTTTAGTCTGACCGATACGCGCTTTCAAGATATTAAGAGCAGCAAAATGCTGGGCATGGGCATTTCCCAGTCCGCCGGAGGGTTGCCAGCACTGCCTGCGGTTTCGGTTGAAGTACCCACCTTAACTGAAAAAATTTGGCAAGGTACTGGATATCTTAACCAGCAGGTTACGCTACAGCAATTTCAGTCTCTGGCTCAGCGAGAGCAATTTGGGATTGTCCATTTAGCAACCCACGCAGAATTTAATCCAGGCAACCTCAACGAATCTTTTATTCAGTTTTGGGATGGCAGACTGACGCTCTCAAAGCTGCGAACCATTGCGCTCAGTCAAAAATGGAATTCAAGCCCAGCCCTTGAGATGTTAGTTCTTAGTGCTTGTCAAACGGCGTTAGGCAGTGACCAAGCAGAGTTAGGCTTTACGGGACTTGCGGTGCAAACAGGGGTCAAAACGGTTCTGGGCAGCTTATGGTCTATTAGCGATGAAGGTACGCTGGGTCTGATGAGCGAATTTTATCGAAATCTTAAAATAGCGCCTATTCGGGCGGCAGCATTGCGAGATGCTCAGCTTAGTTTGTTGAGAGGTCAGGTTAGCGTTACGAATGGTCAGCTAAAGTTGTCTGATGGTTCTCAGGTTAAATTGTCTGAGGGGAGCGCGCAAAACAGTTTTAATCTCACCCATCCGTACTACTGGGCGGCCTATACGATGGTCGGTAATTGGAACTAGGCTCGATTGTTAAATTCAAGTACAGGGCTGAGTGCTTAGCCGAGTTTCCTTCATGAGGTCGCACCAGTCACGACTGAGCTGTGAATCTTGAGGTTGATCCTGTCGCTGAATGGCTAAATTGTGAATGGCGTCGTACCAAAACCCTTCTTCTGCGTAGGCATCATAGGGGAGATTTGTTTTATCTATTTTGCGCTGCAAAGACGAAGAGAGGGCAGTGCGAGTTATAAAGCCTTGAATGCTGACTTGTGACCCATCTGCGCTGTCGTCGTTGGGGTCTAATGTTTTAGAGCAGAGCAGCGTCACCCTCCAAAGATATTCTTGGCCGACCTCTAGCGCTTTAAGTTCTCCATTATCAGGAAAGGTAAAGCTGTTTAGAGGATTATCTCCGGTTAATTTCAGCGTTTTGCTGTATTGGGGTACCGCATCAGGGGCTGGATTTTGACTCGGATACAAGTCAATCCGCGCCCATGAAAATTTGTGATGGTTGAGATACCAGTAGATCGTCGGATGCGCTGCGATCGTCTGTCCGTAGTTAGAAGTAGGCAAGATTGGCTCAAAGGTAAACTGCTCTGTCATGCAGCTAGAACGGGTTGCCCCCCCTTGACGGCCTTCAGGGCGCTGTATGTTTTGAGATGGACGGTACCGAGTTGCAAAACTTGGCAATATGGCGCAGGTTATCTCTAGAATTGTAAAAGCTACCGCTGCTATTTTGAGCAGGCGAGTGTTAGTGGTCATTACTTTAGAGCATTCCTTTCGGCTCTAGTGCCAGGGCGCACGATGAGGCGAAACAGGGGTTTATGGGGCTGTAGACGTGGCGATCGCCTACATTGTGCCGCTGGGTTTCAAAAATTGTTTGGGGATTGCGTCTTGTGACAGTGCCATCCATCTTTTCGGGCACGTGGATGTTGTGCACCTAATGCTTGCGCTCGAATCGCCTCTGCACTCTGCTTCCAGCAACTGGAAGCAATCTTTAGCACCCTGTTCTAGCCATAGCAATTGGAGGCTCTAGAATTAAGGTATCTGCTAAGCACTAAAAACGCCAGATCTCACCTTAGGCAGGGTTTATATCCGCCAAGCTTTACTAGATTTTGTTTTGGTCCCATTCCTTGAGCATTGCCCCCATGACTTCTGTCGATACTCGCCCCGCCATTGCTGATTCCTATCGCGTTACGGACTGGCAACGTGGCTATGAATCCCTCAATACAGAACACAGCTACGCCATCGACAATATCGAAGGGGAAATTCCGGTTGATTTAGAGGGGACGCTGTTTCGCAATGGCCCAGGCAAATTAGACATTAACGGTACGCCCCTCCAACATCCCTTTGATGGGGATGGCATGATTTGCGCCATTACGTTTAAAGACGGTAAGGCCACCTTCCGCAATCGCTACGTCCGCACCGAAGGCTTTTTAGCTGAATCCGCAGCGGGTAAAATTTTGTATCGTGGGGTGTTTGGAACCCAAAAGCCCGGCGGCTGGCTGGCAAATCTGTTTGACCTGAAGGTGAAGAACATTGCCAATACCAATGTGGTGTATTGGGGCGATCGCCTCCTAGCCCTCTGGGAAGCCGGACTGCCCCATGCGCTAGACCCCGCCACCCTAGAAACCCTCGGCACCAGCACCGTCGGCGATATCCTTAAGCCCAATGACGCTTGGTCTGCCCATCCGCGCATCGATCCAGGCGAAGCCGGACAAGACCCCATTCTCGTCAATTTCTCTCTCAAAACGGGGCTATCGACTGAGGTGACGGTGCATGAGTTAGACCTCAAAGGCAAACTAATTCAGGATAAAACCTTCAACATCCCAGGTTTTGCCTTTATTCATGATTTTGTCATTACCCCCCACTACTACATCTTTTTCCAAAATCCCGTCACCCTCAATCCTTTCCCGTTTGTGCTTGGGTTTCGGGGTGCAGGTCAGTGCATAGATTTCAAAGCCGATCAGCCCACGCGGGTTTGGGTGATGCCCCGTTGCGAAGGGGAGGTACAAACCTTTGAGACAGCCTCGTGTTTTGTTTTCCATCATGCCAACGCCTACGAAGACGGTGACACCCTCGTCATTGACTCTATCTGCTACGAAAACTTCCCCACGGTTGACCCCGATCAAAACTTTAGAGACGTTGACTTCACAATGCTTCCCGAAGGTCAATTCTGGCGCTTTCGGGTAAACCTGGGCACTAAAACCGTTGAGCGCGAGGTCATTACGACCCGCTGTTGCGAGTTCCCTACTCTCAACCCGAAAAATGCAGGCCGCCCTTACCAATTTGTAACTATAGGCACCACCCACGAATCTACTGGCAATGCCCCGCTTCAAGCCCTTCTAAAGTTAGACCTAAACTCACGCACTCAAACGATTTGGAGTGCTGCACCCCACGGTTTTGTGGGCGAACCGCTGTTTGTGGCAAAACCCGAGGGCACAGCAGAAGATGCAGGCTGGATTCTTGGAC
>JAGVDA010000511.1 GCA_020058975.1 Thermosynechococcus sp. WC_1
TACTAAAGCTGCGTTACGGCCTAGATGATGGTCGGATGAAAACCTTAGAAGAAATTGGACAAATCTTTAACGTCACCCGTGAGCGAATCCGCCAAATTGAGGCAAAAGCGCTTCGTAAATTGCGCCATCCTAACCGCAACAGCGTCCTCAAAGAATATATTCGCTAGAGTGTATCGGTGA
Organism: Thermosynechococcus sp. WC_1; assembly: GCA_020058975.1. Taxonomy (GTDB): domain Bacteria; phylum Cyanobacteriota; class Cyanobacteriia; order Thermosynechococcales; family Thermosynechococcaceae; genus JAAURS01. The sequence continues at coordinate 181 of JAGVDA010000511.1, forward strand.
GCTAAAAATTTCAGACTTAAATTAAAACCCCTCAAAATGCTGTTTCAAAAGCATTTTGAGGGGTTTTAATTAGAAAATGATCGAAAAACTCTTGATCAGGATGTGATTAACAATCAGGATGTGATTTAGACAGGTACCTTAAAACTGTAGAGATAAATGATTCGCCTGTGTCTAGAATCCATCAGAGCCGTAGGGTAAATTTGATCGGTAACAGCCGAAATGACACGCAAGCCTATTGATGAAGGGAGATAAGACCCATCAAAGCCATCAAAGCAGTATAAAAACGTGAGGGGAGACAGCCATCGCGGCAGACCAAGGAAAACCCTCAGTATTTTCAACGGGGTATTCAAAGTCAGTCTCTATCAATATCCTTCCACAACAATCTATTCTGACTAGGCGGGGCTTCTTTCTTCTGCCAATTCACGAATCAGAGGCAGACGTCCAGAGATATAGGTGTTGAGGTTTTGAGTTTCTTCAGTATTCAAAACGGTTCGCCGCTGAAACTGTCCAATTAGCCAACCGACAAGGGTTGCGTCATCTAAGTTCAGCAGCGTGGTGGTCTGTGTGTCTTCGATGAAAGCCCAGAATTGATGAAGGATGGTTGGTGGCATAGGGAATACTCTTAAGGTTTTCTTTATGTTTCAATCATACTTAATCTATATCTATGCCAGAGAGCGTTGGGGAAAGATGCAACAAAAGTTACAAAAAGCTTAAGTTTCTCTACTTTTGTCTATTAACCTTCACTCAGATGAGTAGATTCTCGTTTTCAGTCGGGGGTGATGGGAACTTAGATCGCCATCCAGAAGCCTTAAATCAGTGAGCCATATCGCGAATGAGAGAGAGGCGATCGCCTAAATAATGTCGTGCTGCCTGCATCTCTTCTTTACTGAGACGGTACTTGTGCTGAATTTGATGGAGGAGCTGCTGGATTAAGTCTGTATCATTCAGCCCAAGCAGGATCGGCGTTTGAGTTTCTTCAACGACAGACCAAAGCTTCCGTAACGTGATTGAGTTCATAACCAAAGCCCTGCGCATACAGGGCGGTGACAACTGTTTAGAGAATGCCCTGTCAGTTGGGAATCTGCGCATTTCTTTACCAACCAAAACAAACCAAAAATAAACGGTCAGAAATAAATGAAGATTATGGCTGCATTAACCTGCTGTAACGACGCTGCATCAATTTGATCGAACAATGGAATGTTTTGTTAAGATGCCTACAGGTTCTATGACCCATTCAGCATGCTGCTCACCGATCAACTGCTGCTCAACTTTCAGCGATGTCATCGACAAGCATTTCTTGAGATGTATGGCGAAAGAAGCGTTCGCGGTCAGGTGAATGATTTTTTACTGAAGTTGGGGCAGGACAAACAGCGATTTCAAGACAGCCTAACCTTTGACCAGACCATCGCCCAGCCGGAGTATCCCTACCATGACTGGGAAGCTGGGAGCATGGCGACGTTAGACCTCATGCGCCAAGGTGTGCCCGTCATCCGTAAGGGCGTGTTGATGAGTTTTAGGACAGACCAATATAGCTTTGTGAGTACCCCAGATTTGTTGATACGCAGGTCTGGGGTTTCTGTATGGGGAGATTGGCTCTATGTGCCTGTAGATGTAAAGCTAAGCAAGCGCCCTAAGCTGGAATATCAAATTTTAAGCGCCTTTGGTGCAGATGTGCTGGCGGTAGTTCAGCAGGTGCCAACCGAAGTGGCTTGGCTCTATCTCAAAGATAAGGGTTGGTATGCCATTGATTTGCCCAAGGTAATGCCGCAAATGGAGGCGTTGCGCGATGAGCTATTGCAAATGCTGCTCTACCAGCAGGAGCCAGAGGTCTTTATTGCGCGCAATCGGTGCAGCATGTGCGTTTGGTTTGACCACTGCTATGCGATCGCCCAGTCCCAAAATCACCTGTCGCTCTTGCCCGGTGTTACCCCCACACGCTATCCGGTGCTACGAGCACAAAATCTCGCTACAGCCGAAATTTTAGCCGAAACCGACCCGATTCACCTTCATGCTAAAACGGGTTTAGGCCACGAAATCTCGAGTAAGCTCGTGTCTCAGGCGCAGGCATTTGTGTATCAGCAGCCTGTGCTGCTCACTAGCGCGAGAGCCTTTAACGATTTTGATGCGCTGCCCACCGCCGCCGTGGAGCTGTATTTTGATATTGAAGCAGAACCAGGACTTGATTTGGTATATCTTCATGGCGTTTTCGTGGTAGACCGTCAGCAGAACCACCAGCAGTTTTACCCATTCTTAGCCAAGCAGCCTGATGAAGAAATGCAGGCTTGGCAAGACTTAGTGGCTTTATTTCAGCGTTACCCCGATGCCCCTATTTTTCATTTTTGTGCCTACGAAGTTCAGACCGTCACGCGATTGGCACGGCTCTATGGCGCACCCGATGGGTTTATACAGTCGATGCTGCCCCGCTTTTTTGATCTGCATGAATGGGTGACTCGCACAGCGGTTTTGCCCATCGAAAGCTATACCCTAAAGCTGATTGCACGATGGCTCGGGTTTGAATGGCGCAACACTGCTGCTAACGGCGCTCAGGCGATCTGCTGGTACAGTGAATGGCTAGAGACAGGCAATGAAACGCTCTTAAACGACATTGTGCTGTACAACGAAGATGACTGCCGCGCCACCTACCACGTTAAAGAATGGCTCACTGAATTTCTGGGACAGCAGACAGCATTAGATTTGCAGCCTTTAGCCAGTGGCTTTTAGAGGTTTGTATCGCTCACCTGCATCACTATAGAATCAACGAGCAGAAAGGTTTAGCAATAGAGATTCATGGGTGCAGGACTGCATAATATTCGCATTGTTTTGGTGGAGCCTGCCGGACCGCTGAACGTTGGTTCCGTCGCTCGCGTGATGAAAAATATGGGGTTGCGGCACCTCGTTTTAGTGAACCCTCACTGTGACCCGTTGGGCGCTGAGGCGCGGCAGATGGCGGTTCATGCAGCAGATATCTTAGAGACGGCGCAGCAGGTTGCAACGCTGCCGCTGGCGCTAGAAGGGTGCTTTAGGGCGATCGCCACCACTGCCAGACCCCGCGATGTTGCCCCCACTGTGCCCCTAGAGCCGCCGCGACAATCACTCCCTTGGCTTCTAGACCTACCATCAGCCCTTATCTTTGGTCCCGAAGATCGGGGGCTGTCGAATGCCGAACTGAACTACGCCCAGCGGTTTGTGAGCATTCCAAGTTCAGCGGAGTATGAGTCGCTCAATTTGGCGCAGGCCGTTGCGGTGTGCTGCTATGAGCTGTATCAAAGTGTCCAAGAACCCTATGTTGCACCACTGCGATCGCCTGTAATGCAGGATGACCTGGATCTTGCGCCGCTGGATGCTGTTGATCAGTACGTCGAGCATCTAGAGAAAGTCTTACTTAACGTTGGCTACCTTCACCCTCATACCGTGGCGAGTCGGATGCAGAAATTTCGGCAAATGGCACTGCGATCGCAGCTTTCTCAACCAGAATTGGCGATGCTACGAGGCATCTTGCGTCAAGTTGAGTGGGCCGCCCATCAGAAAACTGCGACTGAACTCGGAAAAACCGACTGAACAAAAGCTACCATAGGGGGTGACAAACCCGTCACGCCCTTTGCCATAACTTCTCGCAGTAACCATAGGTTCAAATGACTCGGAGCAAACTGTCTGATCTCGAAAAGCAAGAAATTGTCTCCTGCTTCGAGCAACAACAGGATACTATCCTGGGTTTAGCAGAGCGCTATCAGGTCAGTTCCTCGACCATTCGGCGCTTACTGAAGCAGACTGCTGCCTCAGAACCTTCCGCTGACCAGGTGGTCATAGAGAACCCCATTGCTGGGCATTCTCCACTTCCTGAAGAGGTCGTCGAGTCGGCAATGCCAGAGAAAGTCATTGTCTTAGATAAAAAACCAAAGCTCATTCTTAAACCCGCTATTCCGGTGGCTCCAGCGCCGTTGCAAGAGGTAGTAGCGCCTTTATCTGCTGCTGTAGCCGAAACCGTCACCAAATCCGTTGCCGAAAGGGTTACGACACCTCGCGCTATTGCGCCCCCAACCCTGCGACCTGTTCGAGAAGAGCTGCAACAGCATCAGGATATGATTGGCAATCATCGCTGGAGCAGTAATTCTCTAGAAGATAATTTAAGTAAAATTGCTGCACTCCGCGCTCAAGATTCATCCCCAGAGAGTGTTGAGGTTAGCGCTAACGCCGCCCCGCCGCTGCTGCGCGCAGTCACCCCGCCCCAAGATGAAATGAGCGCCATCTTAGACGATTTGGGATCTACCCTAACGTCTTCGTTTGCGATCGCGACCTCTGATGACGAGGATGACAGCGACGAGGATGACGACGGCGAGTTTGACGAAGATGACTATGATTCTGACGAAGATGACTTAGAAGACATTGCCTCGACTGACCAGTCCATGCAGATTCAGTCAGAAGTGCTGCTGGAAGTCATGCCCTTTGCCCAGGCGATATTGCCCAAAATTTGCTACATCGTGGTAGACCGCACCGCTGAACTCGTCACTCGACCGCTTAAAGATTTTGGAGACTTAGGCCAAATTCCAGCCCATGAAGGTCAGTCCTGTACGCTCCCTGTCTTTGACAATCATCGGATTGCGCGTCGCTTCTCCCATCGCACCCAGCGAATTATTAAAGTCCCCAATGGCAATATGTTGAGGTCTGCCTGTACACAGCTCTCTGCAAAAGGGATTACGCGGCTGTTGATTAATGGTCAGATCTATGCGCTGTAGTCAAACCATACGCTGAAAAATTCGGAGTATAGATAGAGCGCAAACTAAAACGGGTAAACTATGATTGCTGAATGCTTGATCTACGGTTTCTGCTTTGGCTGAGCCTTCATATGAGTCACTCTCCGTATTTTTAGAGATTATTAAGCGCCTATGAAAGCCATGATTTTAGCGGCAGGGAAGGGGACTCGTGTTCGTCCCATCACCTATACAACCCCTAAGCCGATGATCCCGATTCTCCAAAAGCCCGTGATGGAGTTTTTGGTAGAGCTGCTTAAGACACATGGGTTTGATCAAATTATGGTCAATGTCAGCCATCTGGCTGAGGAAATTGAAAACTATTTTAGAGATGGACAGCGCTTTGGGGTAGAAATTGCCTACTCTTTTGAAGGCCGCATTGAAAATGGACAGCTTGTCGGGGATGCCATCGGATCGGCTGGCGGAATGCGCCGAATTCAGGACTTTTCGCCATTTTTTGACGATACGTTTGTGGTGCTGTGTGGCGATGCCCTCATTGATCTAGACCTAACGGCAGCGCTAAAGTGGCATCGAGAGAAAGGGGCGATCGCCACGGTCGTCATGAAGACCGTTGACCCCAGCGAAGTCTCTAGCTACGGCGTAGTGGTCACAGATGACGAAGGCCGAATTCAGGCATTTCAAGAAAAGCCTTCCGTAGAAGAGGCGCTCAGCAACAACATTAATACTGGAATCTACATTTTTGAACCAGAGGTACTGGACTATATCCCTTCTGGCTGTATGTTCGACATTGGCGGCGATCTATTTCCCAAGCTGGTTGAAATGGGCGCACCCTTTTACGCCATTCCGATGGAGTTTCAGTGGGTCGATATTGGTCGAGTGCCTGACTACTGGCACGCCATCCGCAGCGTGCTATCGGGCGAAGTAAAAAATGTCTCTATTCCAGGTCGAGAGGTTGCCCCTGGCATTTTTACGGGCTTAAACGTCTCAGTCAATTGGGATAAAGTAGACATCCAAGGCCCTGTCTACATTGGTGGCATGACCCGCATTGAGGATGGGGCTAAGATCATTGGTCCTTCTATGATTGGCCCTAATTGCTACATCTGCGGGGGCGCAACGGTAGACAACAGCGTCATTTTTGAGTATTCCCGACTGGGAGCCAATGTGCGCCTGGTCGATAAGCTCGTGTTTGGTCGCTACTGCGTAGACAAAACAGGTGCTGCCATTGACGTTCGCGCTGCGGCGCTAGATTGGCTGATTACAGATGCGCGTCAAGAGGGGTGGAATAGTTTAGAGGTACCCCTCGAAGAGATGGCGGAATTGATTGAAAGCTCAGCCATTTAAGTGAGTCTACTAAGCTATCCAATCGTGCCGCTAGTGCATGACTCTGATTAGTCTGGAATTGCTGTGCCTGTTGTGGGGTCGCTAATGAAGAGACCAAGGGTGAGCGATCGCATCACTTCATCCCATACAGGTATCAACTTTTCAGCTTCGTCAACCCAAAAGTCAAAGGTGATCAGACACTGAACGTTAGAACCAAGGCCAACGCAAATTCGAGAGAATGCCTCTCGGTGTTCTTCGGCATCCATAAATTTGATTTCAATCCAAACAATGTGAGCTGTTTGGCGTTTGAGCGTAACCACTTCCCCAACTTCAATGAGGTCGCGCTCATCCTCTTCGGCAATTTTTTTGAGCGTACTTTTGAGAGGAAATAGTTTCCAGTCAGAGGGCGGCAGTAGGTTAAACGAAACTTCGAGACGGCAGTTGTCGTTAGGTGGGGCTGCGTCTAAAAATCGAAAAGATTTATCGTCTGGCTCAAATACCCAATCTTGCGGCACGTCAAAGCGCACCGCACCACGACCTGCCACAAACACTTTATAGCCCGGATTAGAACGCCACCGATGATTGGGGCTTAGTTCGAGAGTTTCTTTAATCCACTTCAGACCATTGCTGCTTTTTTTACGCTTTGCCATGGAACCTTGGGTTGCGATCGCTGCCGCTGCTGCTATTACCACCTAATATCGTAAAGCATTTGTCATAGTCAGGAACTTTTGTAAGCGCTCAAGACTCATAAAGCTATAAGCAAAAAGTAGCCTGTGCCTAAATAATCTTGGTATTCAATTGGCACTCAATACGTTTTAGAACTAAGTTTAAGTTCTAGATTTTTGCTTCTTAGATCTGAAAGATAAAGTTAGAGTGAGTGGATTTATATCTACTGCTCAAACTTTGTTTCAGCATCTCATATTTTTCAAGCAAACACTCATGATATGAAGGAACCCTTTATGAATTATCTAAAGGCATTTTTTGCTGCGACCTTGTTGACAGCAACTGCGATTAGCCCTGTTTTCGCGCAGAGTAAAGTTGAGATTTTAGGTGCAAGCTATGGCGGCAGCGGCTGTCCTGATAAATCTGCCAGCGTCAGCGTTAGTCCTGATGGACAAGAACTCAGCATTTTATTTGATAAATTTGCGGCGCTAGGCAATAGCCAGACAGAAAGTCGTAAAAGCTGTAATTTAAGTATTCCCATTAAAGTGCCCCAGGGTTTCCAGATTTCACTTTATGATGCCGATTATCGTGGCTATGTTGCCCCTGCAACAACGGGAAATCTCCGTGCAGAATACTTTTTTGCAGGCAATCGTGGTCCTGTTTTCTCTCGCACATTTCGAGGCGAAACAGACTACAACGTTCGCGATAGTTTAGTGACGGTAGCCGATGTTTGGTCTGCCTGTGGCGATAGTGTCAATATGCGCGTCAATGCGGCAATGTCAGCCCGTGGTGCAGGGATGGCTACGGTAGACTCTTTTGATTTAGCCCATCGTGGGTTGGTCTATCACATCAAGTACCGCAACTGTCAGTAGTGACTCCGAGGGCAAGTCTTAAAGTTTCCCTTTAATATAGGTTTTTGCCATAAACCGATTCATCAATCCCCTCTCGGGAGGGGTAGGGGTGGGTAAGTCATAGCGCTACTGACCAACCCACCCCGCCCTATCTCCTTCGGAGACGCTTCGCGATCGAACACCCCTCCTCGGAGGGGATTTTTCTCAAACTTGTGTGTACACGGTACCCCCTTGAAGGGTTACGAACAACGATATTATCTGTCGATAACCGCTTGTAAAGAAGGACTAAGAAAACAGGCTTGAGTTTTCGACTGATTTCCAGAGGCTCTGTGCAAGCTGGGGCAAGTGAATAACCTTATACCAAAGTGCCTCGGGGCTAACGCCCAAAAAATACTGAAGCGCAAGGGCAATGAGGGCGATCGTTGCCAGAACTCCTAGCGTTGGCCTCAGCACTCTAAAAAGCCAATTAAGTATGAGACCTGAAACCAGCAGGGCTGCCACTAAGACAACCGCATCACTCGTTAATACCGAATTTTTGAAGTCTTCCATCATGTCGATAAAAGTTCCTAACCCTTATGAGCCTAGACTTTAGCAACTTTTAGGTGGGTGCAAATGTTCTCCATAAGCTTTGGGATGGGTCTTGGCATTTTTCCTAAACGCGCTGGAATATGAAAAAATAAAGGACTGCCTTGTAAAGGCAGTCCTTTATTTTTACTAGTTAACTTTTTACCGATGGGCAACACTTACACCGCAGAAATTAGCCATAACGGAACCGTCTACACTATCCCGACTCCTGATGACCAGACCGTTTTGGTGTCCGCTCATGCCGCTGGGGTGGATTTGCCCACTTCCTGTGGTGCTGGCGTTTGTACAACCTGTGCCGCTCAAATCTTAGAGGGCGATGTAGAACAGATAGACGCGATGGGTCTAGGGCCTGAAATTGTGGAGAAGGGCTATGCGCTTCTGTGCGTTTCTTATCCCCGCTCGAACCTCAAGATTGAATCGAATAAGGAAGATATTGTCTACGGTCTTCAGTTTGGTCAGTCTTAGGCCAAAACCTACTAATTAAATAAATTAAAAAGGGATAGGTTTAGTTGGGTAGCTTTCCCGCAGCGCCGTTTTACCTCAGTTTGTGACCTGGCTAGAACCAGGTGGGTGCCGAATGTCTGGGTCTAAGGTTTCCAGGTACAAGCCTGGTCTACCGCAACCGGACAAAATAGCTCCCGTACAAAACAAGCATAGATCAATAAACTTGTTGGCAGTCACCAACGCCGCAGATAAAGCCATAGGCATTCTAGCAAGAATCTTCGGTAAGATCAGTACGGACGCCCACAGGATTACTATGACCGTCTCTTTACCAAACTTTAGCGCCAAGCCTGACCTCCAGAGTCTGGCTCAACCAGATAATTCTCTGGCGTTGGCGCAACAGCTCGCCCATCAGCTTAGCCTCAAGCCCGAAGACTGGCACAGACTTAAATCGAATCGTCGTAGCCGTGCTTTAGAGCAGGCTGCGACTGCTTTGGTATACCTGCTCAAGGATGAGCCTGAAGAGGCGCTAGCGCGTCTTCAGCAGGCTACAGGATGGCTTGACCGCACCCTTAGCGCGCCGCCTTGCCCGACCCACGGGTCTTCAAAACCCTCACCCGAAATCTGAAAAGATGTTTAGAATCGTAAAGCTTTCCTTAGACAGAAGCGATTATCTTTCTTCGGTTCCCTCCAGTCGGTAAACTACAGAGTGATATTAAAAAGGTGGCAAAAACATTATGAGTGTTGTCAGTCAAGTCGTACTTCAGGCCGATGATGAGCTACGCTATCCCAGCGCCGGCGAACTACAAAGCATTGCAGAGTTCTTCAAATCTGGTGAGGTGCGGGTTAAAATTGCCAACACCCTCGGCGAAAATGAGAAGCGGATTGTAGAGCAGGCCAGTCGGCAGCTCTGGCAAAAGCGCCCTGATTTTATTGCACCTGGTGGTAATGCCTACGGCAGTCGTGAACGGGCGCTATGCCTACGCGATTACGGTTGGTACATGCGCCTGATCACCTACGGATTGGTTTCTGGGGATAAGGATCCGATTGAGAAGATTGGGCTGATTGGGGTTCGCGAAATGTACAGTTCTTTGGGTGTGCCTGTCCCTGGCATGGCGGAGGCGATTCGTTGCCTTAAGGCTGCGTCTTTGGCGCTGCTGTCTGATGATGAGGCGGCGGTGGCTGCGCCTTACTTTGACTACATTGTGCAGGCGATGTCTTAGGGATTGACGCTGTTCTGTTTAATTCTGTTTTGAATAGACTGCTTGCATTAAGCCCCTCTCCCCCTTCGACAAGCTCAGGGCAACGCCCAGCCCCTCTCCCAGAACGGGCGAGGGGAGCCAGATTTAGCTCTTCTCCCACCAGGGGAGAAGGGTAAAGCCTTCGGCTATAAGAAAGGAATGAGGGGGGTTAGGATTGACGCAAAAGTTCTAATTATTCGTTTTCACAAAAGCGCTCACTTTGATCAAAGTGAGCGCTTTTGATCTACTGGGTTGGTGGAAGGCGATCACCCCCATCCCGCTAAATCCCTACGGTGTACACACAAGTCTTAAAGTTTCCCTTCCGTAAAGGTTTTTGCTATGTCGATTCATAAATCCCCTCTATCTCCGATCGGAGAGGCTTCGCCAAGGAGCAAGTTTAGCCAAAGCTGTAGTTCATGCTCGCCTGCGCCAGAAGAGAAAACCCAAGGTCTAAACCCCGAGCTTAAACACTAGGACATTGAGAGTTCACCCAATACTTCTAAGCGTTTAAAGGGGCTTAGGGTTAAATATCGTTCCGAGAGGGTTTCGGCAATAGCTGGCGTAATCCAGCCTAGCTGCTTCAGAATCTCAATGGCAGCGGCATGTTTTGCCCGTTTGGCACCGTCCATGACCTTAATGGCTAGCCCCATACCTTCCCCAACTCGACCAATGCACAGCACGCCTTCTGCGCCTGTCTTACTGACCAATTCTCCA
>JAGVDA010000117.1 GCA_020058975.1 Thermosynechococcus sp. WC_1
AGCGGTCTAGGGGACATCCGATATTACGCCCAAGTGAATGTATTTTTGCCGAATGGAAAACCCGATATTTCTTTTGGAAACCAAGGAAAAATAAGCCTAGACTTAGAATTTACCTATGGTTGCATCCTGAATGATATTTTCATTGAGTAGTTAGGATTAATAAGTTATGTATACTTGCTTCAACGTACTGTTTTAAGGTACGAAGAACAGTGACTTTTTAGGGGCAGGAGAAATCTTACCATGATCGATCATGATGTAATCATCGTCGGCGGGGGCCTCGCAGGCTGTCGCGCCGCCCTAGAAATCGCCCGCACAGCTCCCTACCTCAACGTCGCCCTAGTCGCCAAAACCCACCCCATTCGATCGCACTCCGTCGCAGCCCAAGGGGGCATCGCTGCAACCCTCAAAAACGTAGACGACCAAGACACCTGGGAAGCCCACGCCTTCGATACCGTCAAAGGCTCAGACTACCTTGCTGATCAAGATGCCGTCGAAATTTTGACCCAAGAAGCCCCCGATGTCGTCATTGACCTAGAACATCTCGGCGTACTGTTCTCACGCTTACCCGATGGACGCATTGCCCAACGTGCTTTCGGAGGCCATAGCCACAACCGCACCTGCTATGCCGCAGACAAAACAGGCCATGCCATTCTGCATGAGCTGTACTGCAACCTGCTGCGCTTCGGCGTAAAAATCTATGAAGAATGGTACGTTCAGCGCCTGATCTTAGAAGACAACCAGGCCAAAGGCGTTGTGGTCTACCACATCCAAGACGGCACCCTTGAAGTTCTCCGCGCCAAAGCCGTCATGTTTGCCACAGGGGGCTACGGTCGCGTCTTTAACACCACCTCCAATGACTTTGCCTCTACAGGCGATGGCTTAGCGATGGTTGCTTTAGCAGGGCTACCCCTCGAAGATATGGAGTTTGTCCAGTTTCACCCCACGGGGCTATACCCTGCCGGAGTGCTGATCTCCGAGGCCGTGCGCGGCGAGGGGGCTTATCTAGTCAATAGTGATGGCGATCGCTTTATGGCAACCTATGCCCCCAGCCGCATGGAGCTTGCACCACGGGATATTACGTCCAGGGCGATCGCCACAGAAATCCGGCAGCAGCGCGGCATCAACCTAGACGGCAGCGCGGGTGGCCCGTTCATTTACCTAGACCTGCGCCACATGGGTAAAGAAAAAATCATGAGCCGCGTCCCCTTCTGCTGGGAAGAATCTCATCGCTTAGCAGGCGTGGATGCCGTTTATGAACCGATTCCGGTACGACCTACCATTCACTACTCCATGGGCGGCATCCCCGTCACCGTCAACGGCGAGGTGCGTCGCAACGCCAACACCCTCGTCAAAAGCTTTTTTGCAGCCGGAGAAACCGCCTGTGTTTCAGTGCATGGTGCCAACCGCTTGGGTAGTAACTCGCTGCTAGAGTGCGTGGTATTTGGGCGCAGGACGGGGTTGGCGATCGCCCAATACGTCCCCACCCAAACTCTGCCAGAGATCGACGAACAGCACTATCTCACCGCCGCCACACAAGAAATTCAGACGCTGTTAGACCAGAAAGGCGACATTCGCATCGGTCAGCTTCGCCAGCAGGTACAAGACTGCATCACCGAATACTGCGGCGTGTTCCGCTCCGACGCACTCATTACAGAAGGGCTACGACAGTTCAAGCTTCTTAAAAACGTCTACAAAACCATCCGCCTCGATGACCAAGGCACCGTCTGGAATACCGAAATTTTAGAAGCCCTAGAGCTGCGCAGCCTCATGATTGTGGGCGAAATGATTATGACCAGCGCCCTGCACCGCAAAGAAAGTCGCGGTGCCCACTGCCGTGAAGACTACCCCACCCGAGATGATGCCCAGTTTTTGCAGCACACCTTAGCGCTTTACACTCCCGAGGCAATCCACTTAGACTACATGCCCGTCACCATCACCCGCTTTCAGCCCCAAGAACGTAAATATTAATCGTTCTCTGAGGCCATCTCTCTATCCAAGCAACCGATAGAACCTTTACAATGCATCTCAGCCTGTCGCCTGTGTTCTATGCGTGACGATATCCCTGAAGCGATTCGGCGGTCGGCGAACGAACCTGCCAAATCCCGTGTTTCTACTCCTGTTTTAGCGATGGGTGGTTTGGCAGTGGGGGCGATCGCCCTGATCACCACCGCCTTAATGCTATGGCCTAAAAGCGAACCCGCCCCCACAACTGCGGTAGAGAGTAATCCATCTTCGCCCTCGGCAACACCATCACCCATCCCAACCACAGCGGCTTCCCCCGAAGCCGCGCCCGATCAGGTTTTGGGTCACTTTGCCTATGCCGAAGCGCCTGCTAATGAGTTAGAGTCTGTCACTGCCGATGGTTCCATCCAAATGCGGCAAACAGCGGCGCAAGCCTACCGTAAAATGAGCGAAGATGCTGCCGCAGCAGGCATTCGGCTCACCGTTATTTCTGGTTTTCGCTCCGTTGCCGATCAAAACGACCTATTTTTTCGGGTCAAAGAACAGCGCAATCAGGCCGTCTCAAAACGAGCTGAAGTCAGCGCCCCTCCAGGCCACAGCGAACACCACACGGGCTATGCCGTTGATATTGGAGATAGCGATCGCTCAGA